>JAFQVZ010000264.1 GCA_017407765.1 Clostridia bacterium
AGACCCACCTTGCCTGCTCGGTGGCCAACGAGCTCATGACGAGGGGTAAGCCGGTGGTGTGCCTGACGGCGGTGGAGGTGCTGAGAAACGCCAAGAAGCACTTTGACCAGCGCAGCGACCGCGACCCCGTTGATGCCTACTGCGCCGTGCCGCTGATGATCATCGACGACCTGGGCAAGACCCAGCACACCGACTGGGCGCTGGAGACCCTGTTTGCCATCATCGACAAGCGGTATAAGGATTGCCTGCCCACGGTGGTGACGGCCAACTACGGCCCCGACGGCCTTGTGGAGGCCATGAAGAGCCCGAAGGGCGACACCCTGACGGCACGCACCATCGTCGACCGCCTGAGGGAGATGTGCTTCACCGTCGAGCTGAGGGGCACCAGCCACAGGGCATAAAAAAAACCGCCCCGAAGGGCGGCTTTGAAAGATCATGCCACAAGGAACTTATATTTCTCTACACTGTAGAGGGGAACAAAGGGCAGCAGGATAGGAACGCTCTTAACATAGGCCTGATACTCGGGGTCGGCGCCATAATTGCGGTTCTGCCTGAGCTCGAGGCGGCGTGCGCCCGAGAACATGACAAAGATAATGCCGATATATCCCGTCAGAGCCACCGCCCACTGGCCAACGCCCGACAGAATATTAGCACCCGACAGCAGAACACCGGTCCAGAAGATCATTTCACCCAGATAGTTGGGACATCTGACGATCTTGAAGAGGCCGCTGTCGCAGAAACGCCTGGGATTTTTCTTTTTGGAGGCGTTCTTCTGAAGGTCGGCCGCCGACTCGAAGATGAGGCCGAAAGCCATTACGGCACAGCCCAGCCATGTAAGGGCATCGGTGCCGGCGCCGTTGTGGAGGCGGTAGAATACAGCCGAGACCTGAAGGACATAGAGAGCAGCACAGGTGACCCAGATGGCGCACTTTACACCAAAAGGCATGGTGCTGCCGTCCTTGATCTCGGTCTTCATGGCTTTGTTATAAGCCGAACTCTTAAGCTCGCGGATGAGCAGATAGCCGCCGAGGCGGATGCCATAGGCGATGAAAAGGACAAGGGCGAGGGTGGTTCCGGGAGTGAGAGTATCTCTGAAGAGATACAGCATCAGTCCGCCGAGGCCGGCAATAGAGAAGCCGTAGCCAAGGGAGATGAAATAGACATACTTGTAGAAGCCGATCGAGCTGATCAGCAGTGCGGCGGCACAGAGCAGCCAGAAAGCATTTGGAAATGCAGACATTTACATATCCTCCTTGAAAATATTTGAAGTGTAAAGATGATTGTAGCACTTTGGATAATATTTTCAAGCGGCGTAAAATATGATGAGATGCTTGTTTAAAGGATGCGGGATAAGCATAAAAAATAAGACCTCACCAAAAGGTGAGGTCTTGTCCTGATCGCCGAGGACGACGATGGCACAGTCGGCGTTCTCCAGCATCTTTGCCGAGCCTACGCGGCAGTCGGAGAGATACTTAAGGTTTTCTTTGTCGCGGACAACGACAAAATGCCAGGGCTTGGAGTTGTGGCCTGATGATAAGTCTATATCATCATTTCAAACAGCATAAAAACCAGCGGAATGGTGAGGCAGGACAAAAGGTGGGAAACAAGGGCCATGCCTGCCGCCTCGGAGGTGTCCATGCCATAGGCGCTGGGGATGACGACGGTGGAAAGCCCCAGCGGCATCGCAAGGTTGCAGACGGTGCAAAGCTCGAGGGGATAGGGCAGGGGGATAAAGCTCAGGATAACAATGGCGGCGATGGGGATAACAAGCAGCCTGATGGCTGACACGATGTAGAGAGAGGCCTTGCTCAGGGTGGCCTTGAGGTCGAGCTGAGCCACCGTCATGCCGGTGAGCAGCATTGCGATGGGCGACATACATCCGCCGAGGGAGGAGGCGCAGGAGGCGATGAAGGGAGGCAGAGGGGGACCAACGAGGCCGATGGCCATGCCGACGATCATCGAGATGAACATGGGGTTTATAAGGGCTTTGAGATTGGAGAGGACCGACTTCTTTTCGCCCGTCTGAGGCATCAGAAGATAGGGCACGCCCCACACGTAGATGAACATCCAGAAGGGCAGGACGAACACCAGATATTCGAGGAATATGTCGGGGAAAATGGCCGAAACGACGGCATTTCCCACAAAACCGAAGTTGGAGAAGGCGAGACCATAGGTATAGATCTTTCTGATATACTCGTCCTTTGTGCATTTCTTTGCGATAAACACTGCAAGGGGCATGGTGGGAAGGATGACGGCAAAGCCCATCATCAGATACTGCCATGCCACCGAGAGGCGCTCGACGGTGAAGTTGGTCATAAAGGTCGAAAGGACCAGTGCGGGGATAAATAGGGTGTTCTCCAGCTTGGAGAGCAGGGCATCGCTGCCCATTGGGACAATGCCTTTACGCACCAGCATCTATCCGGCCGCCAGCAGCAGCACCAGAAAGGCCATCTGATTAAGGGTAGGGAGGAAAACTGTCATATATAAAGCTTCCTTTCATTCTGTATAGCTATATATTAAAGCAAAAGCCCTCTGTCTTCAAGGAAAGATTTTATGCGAATGGGGCTTCTCAAAATCTGTGGTTTAGAGTAAAATATTAATATAAAGATCAGGCAAAAGGAGTGATCCTATGTATGCCATACGGGCGCAGGGACTGACAAAATATTACGGAAGAACAAGAGGTATAGAGAAGCTCGACCTGTCGGTGGAGAAGGGCGACTTTTTTGGCTTTATCGGTCCCAACGGAGCTGGCAAGAGCACCTTTATCAGAACCATCCTGGGCCTTATCTCGCCCACTTCGGGCAGAGCCGAGGTGCTGGGCATGGATATATCCGAAAAAAAGGAAAAGCTGCTGGCGAATGTGGGGTATCTGCCGTCGGAAGCGATTTTTTATGACGGCATGAAGGCCGGAAAGGTCATAAAGCTGTCGGCTGAACTTAGAAAGAGAAGCTGCAGCCGTTATGCAGAAGAGCTGTGCGAGCGTCTTCAGCTCGATGTAAACAAAAGGTGCGATGAGCTCTCCTTCGGCAACCGAAAGAAGCTGGGTATAATATGCGCCCTTCAGCACGAGCCTGAGCTCATCGTCCTTGACGAGCCCACAAGCGGCCTCGACCCTCTTATGCAGCGCGAGTTCTGGAATATCCTGCACGAGCATAACCGTAGGGGAGCCACCATCTTCTTGTCGAGCCATATCCTGTCGGAGATCCGAAATAACTGCAGAAATGCCGCCATAATCCGCGGCGGCAGCATCATAGCGACGGGCAGCGTTTCGGAACTTTCGAAGACCGATGCACGAAGAGTTGCCATCATGGGAAGCGCCGATATTTCCGCCCTTGAGGGTGTGCGCGCTCTTGAAAAGAACGAGCAGGGCATGAGCTTTCTTTACAGCGGAGAGGCATCATCGCTGCTCAGAGCGCTGGCCTGCGGCGATGTCCGCGGCATAACCATCACCGAGCCGGGCCTTGAAGAGATATTCATGCACTATTATGAAGAGGAGGCGGCAGAATGACGGTGTTTAAACATGAACTCAGCCGGGGCAGGACGAGCTTTGCTGTGTGGACGGTATGTGTTGCCCTCCTTCTTTCGGCGTGCGTGTGTCTGTTTCCCGAGATGAAGGGCGAGATGGAGAATGTCAGCGATATTTTCTCGTCTATGGGCAGCTTCACGGCAGCATTCGGCATGGACAGGCTGGACTTCGGAACATTGTTGGGCTACTATGCCATCGAATGCGGCAACGTGATCGGGCTCGGCGGCGCGTTTTTTGCCTGCCTGACGGCATCGGTCATCCTAAGTAAGGAAGAAAAAGACGGTACAGCCGAGTTTCTGCTGACCCATCCCATTTCGCGCAGAAGCATAGTCACACAGAAGCTCATGGCGGTTTTTGCCCAGATAACCGGCTTAAATGCGATCGTTTTTCTGGCATCTCTTGCCTCGATGCGCATTGTAGGCGAGGAGATACCCTTTAAAGAGGTCATCCTCATACATCTGGCATACTATCTTATGCAGCTCGAGCTGGGAGGCATAGCCTTTGGCATATCGGCGGCATCAAAGCGCGGCAGCATGGGCTTCGGCCTTGGACTTGCAGGGTTGGCCTATTGCCTCAACCTGATAGCCAACATTGCCGAGAATGTGCGTTTTCTCAAGTATTTCACGCCCTTTGCTTTCTGCGAGGGCGCCGATATAATCAATAACCTTGCCCTTGAAACAGAATACCTGATCCCCGGAGCCATAATGTGTCTGCTGGGAATAACGGCGGCATATTTTATTTATCTTAAAAAAGATATAGCCTGAGATATAAAGAAAAACCACCCGTGAGGGTGGTTTTTCCAATATATGAAACTATTATACGAACAGGATATAGCCCTTTTCTACAGGCTTATACTCGGTCTTGATAAGTGTGTCGTACTTGACGACCATCTTATCGTCGAGGATCATCATGCGGCGGCCTTCGGGGACCTCGGGCAGCTTGGACAGGGCATAGCCGAAGCGATAGACCTTGTGCTCCTCGAAGCCCTTGCCTTCGTAGAGGGGGATAGAGTCTGCATCGACATAACGGAAGGAGGATGTCTCGCAGTATTCAACACCGTCGACTACTTCGAAGATGGCTGTCTTCATATCGCGGCTTGCGTGGCCCGAGTTATAGAGATAACCGGTGGCAACGTCGTCGCTGAGAGCCTTGAGCTTGGCCTCATAGTAGTAGGGTGTGCCGTCCAGTGTGTTGGAGGGGAAGGACATGAGGATAACGCCCTCATAGCCTTCGAGCTCGGATACTGTGAAGCCGCAGTCGCCGTCGCTGATGAACATATCATAGAGAGTAGCATCGCACATGACATAATTCTTGCCAAGGCGAGCCTTCCATGCATCGGAGAGAGCGGGGTAGCTGTGGGCCTTCTGAGCCATAGCCATCCATCTGCCTGCGAAGAACTGGCTTACATAAGCTTCGCCGTTGTGCTCCTGATAGAAGAGCTTGCGGCCGGTCTCGTTGACGAACTCTTCGCCGTTATATGCGAATGTGGGCAGGAAGAGCTTGTGATTGCCGTGTGTATCGTCCTGAGTGATGGAGCAGTGAGCGCCGTAAACGTGGAAGTTGAGCAGAGCGCCGGGGTTGAGCCATGTGCCCTCAAGCTTCTCAGCGATGTCCTGAGGAACAGGAGCAAGGCCGGAATAGATGTTGATGCCCATGTCGTTCATAGCTGTTGCAAAGAGCCTCAGCAGGTTCTCCTGAACGTCGAGCTTGGTGTCGTATGTAGCCGACATACAGATAACGGCGTTATACTTGGGGATGACGAAGAACTGTGTGCCGAACTGCATGCTGTTGCCGCCCTTGAGCAGGGTGTTGTCGCCCAGGTCATAGCCTGTGCGCTTGAAGTTGACATAGTCCCAGCCGAGGCCGTAGCAGGAGCCGGAATCGTCGTGTGTGAGGAAGGTGAGGTTCTGCTTGACAGCCATCTGAGCCTTGCTGTCGGGTGTCAGCATCTTGCTGTCATCCAGAAGGAACTGCTGGCCGAACTTACAGAGGTCCATCATGGTGGTGGTATAACCGCCGCCGCCCTGGAAGAAGAACAGCTCGGGGATCGACTCGCCCTCAACTACGAGGGGATTGTCGGGGTTGATGTTGGAGGAGAGGCGGGAAGAATAAGCCTCGATGGGGTCGGTGATGTGGTTCTGGCAGAAGTCGGCGTATGTCTCGCCCGAAACTTCGGCAACTACCATCTCAGCCATTGTGAAGCCGTCGTTGCAGTATACCGAGAAGGCGCCGGGATCGGCCTTCAGATAGTGCTTGGACATATAGTCGTAAACATCGTCATAATAACCGCCCTGAGAGACCTGCGAGACCGAGAAGCCGCGGCCCTGTGTGCCGGGGAGACCGCTGGAATGGTTGAGGCAATGGCGCAGAGTGATCTGCTTATATCTCTCGTCGGGCATCTTGAAGCGGGGCAGATACTCGCAGATAGGTGTGTCGAGGGTAACCTTGCCCTGCTCGACCAGCTGCATTACGGCAACGGTGCAGTAGATCTTGGAGACCGAGCAGACGTTGAAGGTGCAGTCATTGGTAGCGGGATCGCCCTTGGCGTTACGGACGCCCAGTGTGTCGGCGGCAAAGATCTCGCCGTCCTTCATCATTGCGTAAGAGACCGCGGTATACTTCTTGGGAAGCGAATATGCCAGGATCTCGGAAAGCTTCTTTGTAAGCTGCTGATTCATAAGATATCTCCTTTTTTAAAATGTTTTTTTATATAAATACTCTACTCCATTTTTGCCGA
>JAFQVZ010000265.1 GCA_017407765.1 Clostridia bacterium
GGGGGCTGTCAACGAAGTTGACTGGGGGATATAATTGGCCTGCTGTAGTATCCCTCCACCGTCTGACGACGGTCCCCCTCCCTTTAGGCAAGGGAGGCATGGGAGGCATGGCCAAACACCCGTCATGCCTTCGGCATGCCACCCTCTTTGGGGAAGAGGGCTATGCGGGCGATTCGTGAATCGCCCCTACAGTCGTCTGACGTAAAAGCACCTGAATCCCCTCCCCTCAATTCCCTACTTGACTTAAACCCCACTTTAGGGTATATAATGACCAAAGTGCGGTCAAGCGCCAAAATCTTGTTTTACGGGAGGAACCTTCTCATGGAAGAGAAAAACAGCATGCAGAACAAAGCCCTGTTCGTTGTCGTGCTCTCGGTAGTAATCAACTCGTTCATCTCGACATTCCTGTCGATGATCCTTAAAACCGGCATGGATTCGGCAGCGGTCACATTCTACCGTTTTATGCTCGTATCGCTGGTAATGATCCCCTGGGCTTTCTCTAAAAAGTCCTATCGCGACAATCTCGCTTCTATTTCGGGCAGAACATGGAAGATATTTGCCCTCTATTGCTTCACAAAGCTGGGCGGCTTCATCCTGTGGGCCGAAGGCCTGCGCCGCGGCGCTCCCGCCTTCACCATGACCACCCTTTCCAACATGCAGCCTATTTTCATCGTAGTTCTGGCCTACTTCCTGCTTAAGGAAAAGACCTCGATGAAGTCGATCGGCGGTATTCTTATCTGTCTGATCGGCGTTACCATTATCGGCATTGATAACGTATCGTCTCTCGGCAGCGCATCGGCGCTTATCGTCATCGTATGCTGTGTATGCTGCAACTCGCTCAACAATATCTTCGCCCGTCTTGTCCGCCAGACAATGGACCTTATTCCCATGATGGGCCTTTCCTATTTTGCCGCAGGCGTCATGTCGGGCATCTATGCCTACATTCAGGGCGCAAGCTTCCACATCCCCTCCGAGGCAATTCCCGCGCTGCTGGGCGTCAGCCTTGTGTGCACCCTGCTGGGCCACTCGATGAATATGTGGTCGCTCAAGTATGTCAAGTCGGTAACCGTATCGGTCATCAGCCTCGCCGGCCCCTTCTGCACCGCTGTTTCGGCTTACTTCCTGCTTGGTGAGGTCCCCAAGCCCATCGTATTCCTCGGCGCAATGTTTATGATCGCAGGCCTGCTCGTATACCAGCGCTCGGAACATATCGAGCATATGAAGGCAGCCGCCAAAAAGTAAATCTGACATCAGAAAAGGCTCCCCACACGGGGAGCCTTTAATATTTTATTATTCTTCCGAAACTTCCATTTCCTCTATCACAGGCGCCTCATATTCCATTATAACATGGCCGCCGGTGACCGCCGCCGCCTGACAGAAGGTCTCGACGATCTTTTTGGCATAGGCGCTCTCTTCAAGCCTGGGGGCATTTCTCAGCAGCAGCTCGATGGTGCCGGGATGGGAGGAAAGGCAGTCATACAAAGCATCAAGATTCATGCCGTAATATTCGGGAAGCTCAAGCTCCTGCTTGAGGTAGGCATGGGCCTTGTCGTGGCCTCCCGCCAGCTTTCCGCAGTCCAGTATAGCTTTTATCATTTCTTATTCTTCTCCGTAAATGAGAGTGAAGCTCTCGTAATGGTCGGGTGTGTAGTATATCAGCGAGAGATCCTCCGAGAAAACAATGCGCTTAGGTCCGCGTGAATCCTGATTGAGGGTGTCGATATCACACTCGATATATTTATGTCCGTCGGGCAAAAGGCCCTCACGGTTTCCGAAGGTGTCGCCGCCGATGCACTTATCTTCGGCATAGCGGTCAAGTCCGCCGCCTTCCCAGCCCAGCTTGCGCGCCTCTTTTTTGGTGATGAAGTTATTGGGCAGCCTGCCGTATGCAATAAGATAATCGGCAACATCCTCCATGGATGTATATATGCCGTCCTCGTCGATAAGAGGGAGCTGCTCCTGGGGTTCTTCCTGCTGAGGCTCCTGAGCCTCATGTTCTTCTTCCTGTGGGGCTTCCTCGGTATGTTTGTCTGAGGGCTCCTCCGTTTCTTCGCTTTGCTGAGCGTCCGAACTCTCGCTGCCGCCTTCCGATTCCGACTCGCTCAGAACGGCATCGGCAATGTCTACTACGGCATTTACCAGCTCCTGATCCTCTTCCGAGCATCCTGCGAAGCTGAATGTCATTATCAGAGCCAGCGCAAGGGCGGCGGCTCTTGAGAAAAAGCTTTTGTTGAACTTCATATTCCCTTACCTCCCAAAGAACTCTGCTGTCTTCTCGCGAAGGGTGCTGATGCCCTCTTCGTTGTCGATCGAGTGGCCTGTGCCGGGGATGAGATAGATGGGGCAGCCGATCTTTGCGGCATAGCTTTTTGCCGCCTCGGGGTCGACCACATCGTCGGCAAGGCCGTGGATCATGCGGATCTCAGCGCCCTCGGGCAGCTCCATATCAAACACCGAACGGCCCTTGAGGCTGTCGAAAAAGCCGCGCGACAGCTTAAGTCCGTCGCCGAAGCCGGGGTCGTATATGCCATAGCCGAGTGTTTCAAGCTGGCCCTCGATGGTGTCCATTACGTCATCAAAGGCGTGGTCCATGTCGACAGCGGCACATCTGAGAAAGGCCCTTTTTCCCTCATGCTCGCAGGAGCAGAGGTGGCAAAGGGTGATGTATGCGCCGAAGGATGAGCCAAAATAGACTATCTCGGCATCCTTCGCCAGTGTCTTTGCATAAAGATCGACGGCTCTCATATCGCTGAGGCAGCTGTCGACGGTCAGCGCGCCGAACTCTGCCCCGCTCTCGCCGTGGCAGGGAAAATCGAAGGCAATGCCGCCCACGCCGAAGGAGGCGAGGTGATCGAGCATCATCTGGGCCGTGCCACTCTGCTTGCTGCTGGCAAAGCCGTGGGCGATGATGCACACCTTCTTTTCATTGCCGCTTATGCGGCAGTCGCAGGGGATGTTTCGTCCGGCCTGCGAAGAGGGGATAAATGTTTTCATCTGTATTCTCCGATTGGGGTTGATTTTATACTATACAGATTATCACAAGGCGGCTTAATAGGCAAGTCCGCAAAACTTCTCCCATGTTCTGCGCCAGAAATCGCCGGGAAGAGGGTCATCCTCAACGCTTTCACGGAAATGCTCGGAAATAACGGCGATGACGGCCGGTTCGCCTCTGCGGCGGGCCATCTTAAGAGCCTCGCGGAGAACGGCAGTTCCTGCACGCTCGCACAGCTCGGTGAGCAGAGCTTCGTCATAAACGCCTTCCGAGGCCATCCTGAGAAGCAGTATATTTCGTGCCTTGCGGCCGATAAAATGGCTGTAGTCCAGCAGGACCTCGCGGAAATCGCGGGTCAGAGGAATGACATGGATCAGCTCGGAGGGAAAACGCTCGTGACGGAAACGGATAAGCTCGGTAAGTGCCTGAGGTGTCAGCTCCCATGTGGGCATGGGGATATATTTCTTTTCTATCTTTCTCGCGGTCGATGTCATTTATATCAACTCCTTTGTCTGTATTATACCAGAACAAATGTACGATAATCTACCCACAAATCGAAAAAATTTTTTCTTTATTTGCCCCTCTCTGTGGGCTATAATAACAATATATCTCCCACGAAAGGAGCCTGACCATGTCAAACGAAAAGATCAGAAACATCGGCAGCCTTGATAAAAAGACCTCTATATCCGACCGTTTTCAAAAGATGATCGAAGAAAACTCCGACCTGCTTAAACGCCTCGAGCCCATCGACCGTGCTCATAAGCCGGTGGTCTTCTGCCACCCCACCTGCACCACCTGCAAAAAGGCGCTCAAGTGGCTGGACGAGCGTGTATTCGAATATGATCTTAAAAATATAAAGGAAGAACACCCCACCCAGGACGAGCTGCGTCAGGTGATGGCTCTCACCGGCCTGCCGGCAAAGAAGCTTTTTAACACCAGCGGCCAGCTCTACCGCGGCATGGGCCTCAAGGACAAGCTGGCATCCATGAGCGAAGATGAGATGCTGGCGCTTTTGGCATCTGACGGCATGCTGGTCAAGCGCCCCATCCTCATGGCAGGCGACATTGCCCTTGTCGGCTTTAAGGAAGCCGAATGGGAAGAAAAGCTGGTAAAGCTCAGATGAGGCTCTTCTGCGCCATCCTTTTTGACGAACCCTTTAAAGATGCCCTTTCGCGCACCTCGAGCGCCCTTAAAAAGATGGGCTGTGAAGGGCGATTCACTCCGCGCGCAAACTTTCACCTGACCCTCGCCTTTATCGGCGAGAGCAGCGATATCGCCTCCGCACAGCACGCTGTTGACAGCTGTGCCGCCGCATTCCCCGCATTTGAGCTTAAGCTTGGCGGGCTCGGAAGCTTTGGCGACATACTGTGGCAGGGGGCCGAGGGCGAACACCTTATCCCCCTCGGCGATGCTATGGCCAAAGAGCTGAGAAGCATGGGCTTCGCCATCGAAAAGCGGGCATTCAGGCCCCATATCACCCTTGCCCGCCGCTTCAGGCAGAAGGGCGCGCTGCCCTCCCCCTTCCGGTCGCAGATGACCGTCCGAGCCATTTCACTCATGCGGTCGGACCAATCGGGGGCCGGCATGAAATACACCGAAATATACCGAAAGGAACTAAGATAAATGGATCTCAAAGACAAGTTTACAAGTGATGTCCTCGCCCGCTTTGAAAAGGCCAAGGCGATCGGCGCATATCCTGCCCGCCTTGCCCAGACGGTGAGCACCAAGGGCGGTGTCGACGCCGCAAGGTTCATCGTTTCCAAAGGCGGAATGTCGGAAAACTTTGAAAAGCTTGCAAAGCTGGGCAAGCTCGAGCTCTCGCTGGAGGCTGCCGTTACCGACAGCAAATACGGTACGCTGTTTTCCGACGATGAAGTAAACCACTGCTTCGCATCACTGTGCGACTTTGGATATTTTAAGATTTGATTGACAGGAGGCAGCTCTTATGGCAGAAATAACTCTTAACAATACCTATTTCGGTCCTATTATCTTTGATACGGACGATGGGCTTTGGGAACGCTATCCGCTTGAGCAGGGCGGCGAAGATACCGAGGTCCTTATCGAGATCGAGCCCGGCGCTGTCGAGCCTGAAGATATCGACCTTCTGGACGAATTCCTCGAGGTGATCGAGCAGGTCGATGAGGTCTCAAAAAAAGCCTTTGTTTCCCAGTTCAGCCGCCACCGCCATATCAAAGGATTTTATGACCATCATATTAAGTTTGCCGATCCCAAAAAGCTGTGCGCCGCTATGGGGACCACATCGGTCGGTATGATAACACCCGAGGCCTTCATCAATAAGCTTAAGCTGTGCCGTATCTATATGGAATGCAACGACAGATGCCGTTATGACTTCGCCCTCGACCAAAGGCTGACCGATGTGGTGCTGTCGGTCACTTTCAACCACAACATCGAACCGTTTTTGATCTCCCGCGAAATGTAAAAATATCAAAACCGCCCGAATGGGCGGTTTTTTCTTACTTATATCTCCCGAGAACACTCTCAAGCTCGGCCTTCATGCGCTGACGCACATCTTCGGGGGCCAGTATCTCGGCGCCGCTTCCGAGGCCGAATATCCATGCCCTGAACTGGGGGCTGTCGGCCACATCGACATTGACGGTAAAGCTGTGCTCGTCATATCGTGCGAATATAACATCCGAGCCGAAACGGTCGATGACTACGCCGGCCAGCTCGTCACTGAAGCGGATGCGCACATTGCGCTTTTCGCCGTTGAACATACTGAAAAGGGTGTTGCTGTATATGGCAGGGTCGTTCTTCCTCGGCTGAGCCCTGTCACTCAGAAGCTCGATGCCCTCCATCTTGTCGACCCTGTAGTGTCTTGTGTCGCCGGTGTCGTCGGGGCAGGCAACAAGATAATAATTCTCGTCATCCCAGATAAGGAACTCGGGGCTGACCACATACTGGTCTCCGCCTCGGCGGTAGCGGCGCTGCTTGTCGGCTCCGTATTCAAAATAGCGGAACGACAGCTTCACTCCGCGGTCGATGCCCTCGGAAATGAGGTCGACGTTGTAATACACGCTCTCGTTGACCGACTTTACTCTGTTCTGAATAAACACCTGATGGTGGAGCGAGCGGCCTTCATGGCTGGAGGCAAGGCCCTCGATCTTCTTGATGAGGGCATCGGTCTTGCGTGTGGTGATGAAGCGCGACGACTGCACCGCATCGATAAGCAGCTTGACCTCGGGCAGCTCGAAATCGCGGGATGCAACATAATAACCGGTGGATTTTGCCTTGATCTTGATTATATCAAGGCCGTAATCCTGCAGAGATGCGATATCGTCATAGAGGCTCTTGCGTTCGGCCGAGACTCCGCGCTCGGCGAGATATGCGATCATATCGTTTATCGTGACGGGATGGGCCTCGTCGCTGTATTTGAGCAGGTAATCCCGCAGATAGAGAAGCTTGAGCTTCTGACCCGATGCTTTTGCCATAAAAACGCACCTCCGGTAAGGGTTATAATGTGATTATACCGCGAAATAATCCGATTTGGAACAGTCTTAATTGATTTTATCACGATAATATATTATAATTTTTACAAATATATCTAAAAGGAGGATTTGTTATGTTTCTGACAGGGAAAGATTTCTGGCTGCAGTATGGCGTATTGATCATAGCCATCGCCATCCTCGTCATAACTCAGCTGCCTCCTGTTAAAAGTGTTATCTCTCAGCCAAAAGTCCGAAGAACCATCCTGCTTGCGGCTTTGTTCGTAATGATCTCATTTTTCATTCTCGAGCTGCCTCTTGAAAGGTACAGAGCCGAAAAAAGTATAAATGCCATGATA
>JAFQVZ010000266.1 GCA_017407765.1 Clostridia bacterium
CAGCCCCCTGAAGGTGAATTGCCGCAAAGCGGCAAGAGAGACCGGCCTGGGCCGTTAGACAAGGGGGCCATTCGTAGGGGCGAGCAGATAACACAAAAAATCCGCCTCCGGATCCCGGAGGCGGATGATTTTTTTATTAGTCTATCTCTCTTTCGGAGGCCTTGAGCTTCTTCTCAAAGGCGGTGAATGCCTTCTCGAACGTAAAACTGATGATCCAGTAGAGGACCGATACCGCTATGTAGCCTTCAAAGATGTGCAGCGTGCGCGCGCCGTAGATCTTCGCTCTTCCCATAAGGTCGATGATGCCGATGGTGAACAGCAGCGATGTGTCCTTAACGGTGTTGATAAGGGTGTTGTTCAGGTTGGGCAGGGCCACGCGGGCAGCCTGAGGAAGAATGATCCTCTGCATCATCTGCTTGCCTGTCATGCCGATAGACTTGGCAGCTTCGAACTGGCCGCGGTCGACAGCCTCGATAGCCGAGCGGATGGTCTCGGAGAGATATGCGCCCAGGTTGAGTGAGAAGGCCAGCAGGCCGTAATATTCAGGCTTGATGACGTTGGCATTGAAGTTGGCAAAGGTCTCGGTGTGCATCTGCAGGTAGTAGATGATCCTGGCAACGCCGTAGTTTGCCATGAACAGCTGAACTACAAGGGGCGTGCCGCGGACAAAAGATATATAGAACTTGCATATACCCTGAAGCACGGGCACCTTATAGATGCGGACCAGGGCAACGAGCAGACCGATCACAAGGCCGATTGCGAAGGACAGAAGTCCGATGCCCAGCGTTACGGGGATGCATCTCAGCAGCTCGGGGAAGCTTTCCATAAAGCCGCTGAAATTAAATAACTGGTTTATGTTCTCAAGAAGTGCTTGCATAACTCGTTCTGCTCCTTAAGGGGTTATTTCTTCGGATTATTCGGGGATATAGTCGCCGCCTGTGATCTCTGTGGAGAGCTTCGACAGTGTGCCGTCCTTCTTCATCTCTTCGATGATAGCGTCGAACTTTTCCTTCAGCTCTTCGCCCTTTTCATTCTTCTGCAGAATAATGCCGATGGCCTCTGTGAAGATGGGCTCGCCTGTAACCTTGCAGTTCAGGTTCTTTTCCTTGATAACTGTGTTAGCCATTACGGGGTCGTTGATGATAGCGTCGAACTTGCCGATCTGCAGATCCATCAGAGCGTCGGCCAGCATCTGGTTCTCAACATAGTGGAGCTTGATGGGGTCGCCGTTCTCAGCATTATACTCTTCGAGGAAGGTTGTGTAGGAGTCGCCGACCTGTGCCCAGACTGTCTTGCCATGGAGGTCTTCGAGAGATTCGATGTCGTTTGTGTCAGCAGCAACGATGATGGAGGGAGAAGCCAGGAAGTAGGGGATTGTCATTGTGTACTTCTCAAGGCGGCCCTCTGTGATAGCGACCTGGTTGCAGATCATGTCGCCCTTGCCCGACTCGATGGATGCAAACTGCGAGTCCCAGGGAAGTGTCTGGATGTCGATGGTATAGCCGTCGAGGCGCTTGTCGAGCTCACGCATTACTTCGGGGTCGAAGCCCTGGAATACATCCTTGTCATCGAGGTAAGCAAAGGGAGGATAAGCCGACTGTGTGTAGGCTACGAGGACAACGTCGTCCGACTTCTCTTCGCCGCCGCAGGCAGCCAGAAGCATTGTTGCCGAGAGCAGTGCCATGATGAGGCAGAGCAGCTTTTTTGTGTTCATGTTGGTGTTTCTCCTTTTTATTATATTCGTCATCGGGGCAAATCCCGTTATGACCATGGTTATTCGTTGCGCAGGATGCGGGCAAGGAACCTGCGTGTGCGCTCGTTCTTGGGATTTTTGAGCACCTGCTCGGCGGTGCCCTCCTCGATGATATGGCCGCCGTCCATGAGAACGACATGGTCGGCAACATCGGCGGCAAAGGAGATCTCGTGGGTTACGATGATCATGGTTCTGCCTTCCTGAGCCACCTGCTTGATTACGTCAAGGACTTCGCCTACCAGCTCGGGGTCGAGAGCGGAGGTGGGCTCGTCAAAGAGGATGACCTCGGGGTTGAGGGCAAGAGCGCGTGCGATGCCGATACGCTGCTGCTGGCCGCCCGAAAGCTGGCTGGGATAGCTGTCTGCCCTGTCGGCAAGGCCGACCTTGGCAAGCAGGTCGCGGCCGATCTGCTCGGCCTTTTCCTTTTCCATGCCCTGAACGATGATAAGGCCCTCGGTGATGTTCTCAAGCGCGGTCTTGTTCTTGAAGAGGTTATAGGTCTGGAAGACCATGGCGGTCTTTCTTCTGATCTGAAGGATCTCTTCCTTGGAAGCCGAGTGCATGTCCACCGTCAGATCGCCGATGGTAAGCTCGCCCCGGTCGGCTGTGACGAGGAAGTTGATGCATCTGAGCATGGTGGTCTTGCCCGAGCCGGAGGGGCCGAGAACAGCGACGACCTCGCCCTTATTGACCGAAAGGTCGACACCCTTAAGGACCTGATTATCGCCGAATGCTTTGTGGATGTTCTTTATCTGGATCAAAATGATACCCTCCAAAACCAGATCTTGTGAAAATATTTCTCAATTTAATGGGGTGATAAAAATTACCCATAGAACCATGTTACCAAGCATAAATAGATGTGTCAAACCATATTGTATCTTTATTATGAATACGAAATAGTAATAATATAGTTATAGAAAAGCCCAATTGAATTATTGGTGTTCTTTTATGAAATCTTTACAGAGAGGGCGGCATACCGGGTGTTTGGTTATGCCTCCCTTGCCTCCCTTGCCTAATACCCTAAAGGGCACCTAGGGAGGGGGCCATTTGTAGGGGCGAGCAGTGCTCGCCCGTGGGCCTTCCCAGCCCTCTTTTGAAAGAGGGTGGCATGCCGCAGGCATGACGGGTGTTTGGCCAGCAGTCTTACGGCAGCCGCCATGATAACGGATAATTGCCTTGCCAAACCTCAGTCAGCTACGCTGACAGCTCCTTTCAAAAGGAGCCTTGGATACGGGGTGCCGTTTCTTAGCCCTCTTCGGTGAAGAGGGTGGCGCCGTTATG
>JAFQVZ010000267.1 GCA_017407765.1 Clostridia bacterium
CATGGGATAGTTGATGCTTTCAAGGCTTGTGCATCTGCGGAAGGCAAAATTACCGATGCTCTCTATGCTGTCGGGCAGCGTGATTTTGGTAATAGCGGCACAACCGTCAAAGGCCGCGTTCCCAATTGCCGTCACCGGCAGCCCTCCTATCTCGGAAGGTACTGTGATGATGCCTCCCTCTCCGGTATAGCCGGTTATGGTGACCGCTGTGTCGGAAGCAGAGTAGGCAAAGCCGTCTTCGGTGATTCCGGTTCCCTCAGCGCCGCTTCCATATTCGTTATGAAAGGCACTGCCGCCTCTTTCCATGCCATAGGCAAGGGCAGGCGCCGAATTGCCCAATGTCGCCGCCGCAAGCATGGCGGCAATAAATCTCTTTAATCCATTAGCCATTATATTTCCCCCTTAAATGACTTTATACTTTATTATACCATCCCGCACCACGCCATAACAACGCAGATAATATACCCTTTTTTATATTTCTGCTCACTAAATAACAAAACCACCATCTCTGCCATAAAGCTGAAATGGTGGTTTTATTTGATTTCCTGCTCCAAATCGCGGAACAGCTCAGAATTAAAGAACTCCTCAATGGTAATCCCCAATCCATCGCACAACTTCTTTATTGTAGAAACTGTGGTGCTGTTATTACGTCCGCTGACTATATTATTAATGGTAGACTGCGTGACCCCACTCATGCTGCTGAGCTTGTTCACCGAAATATTGTTCTTTTGACACAATTCCAAGATTCGTTCTTTAACGGCTTCGCCAACATTCATGGGTATCACCTCTTTACTTAAATGATACCCATTCCCTCTTGAAATGATTAACTCTTTTGAGTTAAGATAAACTCAAAAGAGTTGGTGATATATATTGTATAGTAAAACTTGTTTCTTTACAGGTCACAGAGATACCCCGGAATCAATTTTTCCCGCATTACAGGCAGAAGTTGAAAATCACATTACCGCATATGGCGTAAACCGCTTCGTCGTAGGTCACTATGGAGCTTTTGACAGACTGGCCGCCAAAGCCGTTATCTGCGCAAAACAGCAGTATCCCCATATTACCTTGACAATGCTTTTGCCCTACCATCCGGCCGAGCAGACAATCGACCTGCCAAAGGGATTTGACGATACCCTATATCCGGAAGGATTAGAGAATGTCCCCCGCAGGTTTGCCATCTCCAAGGCCAACCGATATATGGCCAGCCATTCTGACTATATCATCGCTTATGTCTGGCACCCTGCCAGCAATGCTTCTGCTATTTTGAAATATGCAAAAACCCGAAATACCCCTATCTGCAATTTGGCTGACCATTACCCCTCTCCGTAATGCATTCTTCCATATCTCCTCTCTCCGTGATATACTGTATTTAATAAATATATAAATCACAGGAGGTCTGCTTATGTCCATTCTCCACTCCCCCATCTCACTCCGTTCCCTCAAGCTTAAAAACCGCCTTGTTCTGCCTCCCATGGCGACTGCCAAGTGCGGCGACAGCGGCGCGGTGACCGATGCTCTGTGCGAATACTATGACGAAAAGACAAAGGGCGGCATGATCGGCCTTGTCATCACCGAGCACTGCTTCATCAGCCCCGAGGGCAAGGCAGGTGCAGGTCAGATGTCTATCGCCTCCGATGATCTTGTCCCCGGCCTTAAGAAGCTCACCGATGTCATCCACGCAAACGGCAGCCCCGTTATTGCCCAGATAAACCACGCCGGCATATCGGCCAAGAGCGAGATCACCGGCCTTCCCGTCATCGGCCCCTCGAGCGTACCTCACCCCACTCGTCCCGCAGCCGATGTTCTGCCCGTCGAGATGACCCTCGAGGATATCGAGCGCGTCAAGGAAGCCTTTGTCAAAGCTGCCCTCCGCGCGAAAGAAGCCGGCTTCGACGGAGTCGAGATCCACTCGGCCCACAGCTATCTTCTGAATCAGTTCTATTCGCCCCTCACCAACCGCCGCACCGACGCCTATGGCGGCAGCCTTGAGAACCGCATCCGCCTGCATCTCGAGATCATCGAAGCGGTGCGCGAGGCCGTGGGCAAGAGCTATATTATCGCCATCCGTCTCGGCGGCTGCGACTATATGGAGGGCGGCAGCACCATCGAGGAGGCAGCCGCCGCATGCAAGGCCTTTGCGCTGGCGGGCGCCGACCTGCTGGATATTTCGGGCGGCTTCTGCAGCTATCGCCATCCCACCA
>JAFQVZ010000027.1 GCA_017407765.1 Clostridia bacterium
ATACAAAGAGATCGAAGGCATGGAAGAGTGATATGAGAATAGCAACAGGCCGCCAATAAGGCGACCTTTTGTTTTGTTTGATTAATAATTAATAATTGATAATTAATAATTTATAATTAATGGGTGACTGAGAGGGCATTACTTCATTGTCACCTTGGGCATTTTTCTGCCGGCGGTGCGGGGATAGCTTACCGCAGGATAGCCCAGCAGCATGCAGCAGGCGATGCTCTCGCCCTCGCTCATGCCCAGCCAGCCGGTGAGCTTGGGCGACGACGACACGACACGCTTGAGGTAGCCGCTGTGGAGCATTCCTGCGCCGCAGGCATAGGCCACCATCTCCATATCGGAGGCGGCAAGGCCGGCGTCCCACACATTGTCGGTGATGACCAGCACATAAGCGGGGGCATTGAAGAACAGGTCGTCGCGGAAGCCGGAGTTCTTATGGTCGAGGAAACGGCTGAGGCCGGACGCCGCAGGCGAACCCGAGGCCTTCATGCCTTCGATGATAGCGGGCATCTCGCTCCACAGCAGCTCTTTGAATTCGCTCAGGCCCTCCTGAACGACGATGAACCTTGTCTTCTGGGTGTTGGAGGCGGTGGGGGCACATCTGCCTGCCTCGAGGATGAGGGAAAGATGCTCGGGCGAGACCTTTTCGCTGCGGTAGTTTCGGATGCTGCGGCGGTGGCGGATGGAATTGAGCAGCTTTTCGGGGTCGACCTTAAAGCTCTCTTCGTCATAGTCCATGACGGTTTCGGGGTCGAGCTCGGGGAGGGTGATGGCATTTACGGGGCAGACGGCCGCGCAGTGGCCGCACATCATGCAGCTGCCGGGATATACGGGGCCGTTCTCGCCCATGGTGATATAGCCCGGGAAACAGTCGGCCACACAGAGGCCGCAGGCGATGCATTTTTCGTTGTCGAGGATAAACTTGGTATCAGGCATATTCTGACGTCCTTTCATATTCATTTGAAATTCATTATAGCATATAAAAGTATATTAATAAAGGAATAATATGCAAAAAGTGGAATGCGACCGATTATTGTGGCGGGCCGATGGGATGTGGTATAATAAGAAAAATGCAAAGGAGAGATAATATGTTCATCACCAAAGACATCAGATATATCGGTGTAAACGATCGTGAGGTCGACCTTTTTGAGGGGCAGTACCGCGTGCCTGAAGGTATGTCCTATAACTCCTATCTTATCATGGACGAAAAGACCGCCGTTATGGACACCGTCGACAGGCGCTTCGGAGATGAGTGGCTGGGCAATATAAAGGCCGTGCTGGGCGAGAAAGGCCCCGACTATCTCATCGTTCAGCACATGGAGCCCGACCATTCGGCCAATATCCACCGTTTTATGGAGCATTATCCCGAGGCCGTCATCGTTTCTTCCCAGAAGGCCTTCAACATGATGAAGAACTTTTTCGGCACCGGCTTTGATGAAAGACGCATCGTGGTGTCGGAGGGCAGCACCCTCTGCCTCGGCGAGCATACCCTCACCTTTGTCACGGCACCCATGGTGCATTGGCCCGAGGTCATCGTCACATACGACTCGAGAGACAAGGTGCTGTTTTCGGCCGACGGCTTCGGCAAGTTCGGCGCTCTTACCGAGGTTGACTGGGCTGAGGGCGACGAGCGCAGCCTGACATGGCGCAATGACGCATGGCGCCGAACCAACTGGGCAAACGAGGCAAGGCGCTATTTCATCGGCATTGTGGGCAAATACGGCGCGCAGGTGCAGCTGCTGCTTAAAAAGGCGGCAAGGCTTGACATCGAGATCATCTGCCCCCTCCACGGCCCCGTTCTTAAGGACGAGCTGGGCTATTACATCGGCCTCTACGACACATGGTCGAGCTACGAGCCGGAGGAAGAGGGCGTTGTGATCGCCTACACCTCGGTCTATGGCCACACCAAGGTGGCGGCAAGGATGCTGGCCCGAGGCCTTGAGAACAAGGAGATCAAGGTAGCCCTTTACGACCTTGCAAGATGCGACATGGCCGAGGCTGTGGCCGATGCCTTCCGCTATGACAAGCTGGTGCTGTGCACCACCACATATAATGCCGACATCTTCCCCTTCATGCGCAGCTTTATCGAGCATCTGACCGAGCGTAATTTCCAAAAGCGCACCGTCGGCTTTGTCGAGAACGGCAGCTGGGCGCCCATGGCCATGAAGGTCATGCGTTCGATGCTGGAGAAGAGCAAAGGCCTTACCTATCTCAGCCATAACCTCACCATCAACTCGGCCCTGACCGAGGATGATGTCGTGACGCTCGAGATGATGAGGGACGAGCTTATCTGCGGCCCCGGCGAATGCGGCTGCGAGGAAAAGGGCGGCTCGCGCAGGTTCGAGTGCACCATCTGCGGCTATGTCCACGAGGGCGACTGCCTGCCCGACGACTTTGTCTGCCCCCTCTGCAAGAAGGATAAGAGCTTTTTCAAAGAGATCTGATATTTTTGATACACCGAAAACCACCCTTTACGGGTGGTTTTTTGTTTGTGGCGAACTAAGTGTCATCCTGAGAGGGGAAGAACGGAGTGAGATCCTTCGACTTCGTGCTGCGCACTTCGCTCAGGATGACGATCTGTCTTTGCGCCGGACTTGAATGTTATCCAAAGCTCTCGCATAAGGCTTATTGACATACCTCGGAAATCTATGTATAATAAAATCAAGATACATAGATGTTCGAGGTATATTTTTCATCGGGAGGTGGATATATGTCAAAGAAAGAAATGTCGGTTTACGGCTGGTGCAAAAGGGCCTGCTCTTATGTGCGCCATCCCCATGACCGCAGAGAGGTCATGCGCGAGCTTGAGGCTCATATGGACGACCGTATAGACGAGCTC
>JAFQVZ010000268.1 GCA_017407765.1 Clostridia bacterium
ATATTCCGTCCACCGACACATTCATTGAAAAGGATTCCGATGTAAATGCGGAACTTGAGCGATTGAGGCATTCGGCCACATCAGCTCTTTTCGAGAGACGTGATGTTATAATAGTAGCATCGGTTTCCAGTATATATTCTTTGGGTGATCCTATAGATTATTCAAGCATGGTAATATCTCTTCGTGTCGGTCAGCAGCGCGAACGTGATGAGGTGTGTCGTAAACTGGTAGAGATACAGTATGAGCGAAATGATATTGCTTTTGAACGCAACCGCATCAGGGTCAGGGGAGACACTGTAGAGGTCCGTCCTGTATACACAGATGATTATGCCATAAGAATCGAGTTCTTCGGAGATGAGATCGATAGAATATCTGAGATAAATCCTGTAACAGGCATGGTTAACCGATATGTGAATCATGTAGCAATATATCCGGCTTCTCACTATGTAACCCCGAAAGATAAAATGGAGCAGGCTCTTGTCGAGATCGAACGAGAGATGGAAGAACGTGTTAAGTGGTTCGAAGATAATGATAAATTGGTCGAAGCACAGCGTTTGCGTCAGCGAACGACCTACGACATGGAAATGATGCGGGAGATCGGCTTTTGCAGCGGTGTAGAAAACTATTCCCGAGTTCTGTCTGGGCGTGCTCCCGGCAGCGCGCCATATACTCTGATGGATTATTTTCCTAAGGATTATCTGCTTTTTGTAGATGAGTCGCATGTAATGCTTCCTCAGGTAAGAGCTATGTTCCATGGTGACAGAGCCCGAAAACAGCAGCTTATTGATTATGGCTTCCGTTTGCCTTCGGCTCTGGACAACAGGCCGCTCAGTTTTGATGAATTTGAAAATCGAATAAATCAGGTTATCTATGTAAGCGCCACACCGGGAGAGTATGAATGCGAGCGATCGTCTCAGACCGTAGAACAGATCATCAGGCCGACCGGACTTCTTGACCCTGAGATCGATGTAAGACCTGTTGAAGGGCAAATAGATGACCTGATCGATGAAATCAGGCTTCGCGAAACAAAAGGTCAGAGGGTGCTTGTCACAACTATGACTAAAAGAATGGCAGAAGAGCTGACCGATTATCTTTCTGAAAATGGCATTAAAGTTCGATATATGCATCATGATGTCGACACTATAGAGAGAATGGAACTTGTAAGAGATCTTCGACTCGGCGAATATCAGGTGCTTGTAGGTATAAATCTGCTCAGAGAGGGCCTTGACCTTCCGGAAGTTTCCCTTGTGGCTATTCTTGATGCCGACAAAGAGGGATTTCTCCGAAGCAAAACATCGCTGATTCAGACTATTGGACGAGCGGCGCGTAATGCGGACGGCAAGGTTATCATGTATGCCGATACTATAACACCATCCATGCGGTATGCTATTGATGAAACAGCAAGAAGAAGAGGCATACAGGATGAGTTCAATAAAAAGCACGGGATCGTGCCTAAGACAGTAATCAAGAGCGTAAGAGATGTGATTGAAATATCTCAGGATACCTCTAAGGTTCCTGCCCAAAGTGCAAAGAAGCTTACAAGAGCGGCCAAGGAGCAGGAAATTGCCCGAATGGAAAGGGCTATGAAGGAAGCTTCGAGAATGCTGGAGTTTGAATATGCGGCAGTTCTGCGCGATCAGATAAAGACCATGCGTGAACAGCTTGCCAAGGAAGATAAGAAAGGGAAAAAGTAAATGCGTGACAGTATTTTGATAAAAGGCGCGCGAGTGCATAACCTTAAAAATGTCAATGTTGAAATAAAAAGAAATACTTTAACCGTAGTTACCGGTATATCCGGTTCAGGAAAGAGTTCGCTGGCCTTTGACACTATCTATGCTGAGGGTCAGCGCAGATATGTCGAATCGCTTTCTTCCTATGCCAGGC
Organism: Clostridia bacterium; assembly: GCA_017407765.1. Lineage (GTDB taxonomy): Bacteria > Bacillota > Clostridia > Oscillospirales > Butyricicoccaceae > RGIG1902. The sequence goes on from JAFQVZ010000268.1 coordinate 1,885, forward strand.
AGTTTTTGGGCCAGATGGAGAAACCTGATGTAGATTCTATCGATGGACTTTCGCCCGCAATCGCAATAGATCAGAAAACTACATCAAAAAATCCTCGTTCTACAGTCGGAACTGTAACCGAGATATACGACTATCTTCGTCTGCTTTGGGCAAGAATTGGCATTCCTCATTGTCCGAAATGCGGCAAAGAGATCAAGCAGCAGAGCATAGATCAGATAATAGATCAGCTGATGGATTATCCTGAGGGCACTCGTATGCAGATTCTTGCTCCGGTCATCAGAGCGAGAAAAGGAGAATATCAGAAGGTATTTGAAGACGCCAGAAAAAGCGGCTTTGTCAGAGCGCGAGTTGATGGAAGTCTTTATGATCTGGGAGAACCCATAAAACTGGAAAAGAACAAAAAGCATAATATAGAGATAGTTGTTGATCGAATCGTCATCAAGCCGGAAGTCAGAAGCCGTCTTACCGATTCGGTAGAGACGGCGTCCAACCTTGCCGGTGGCCTTGTGATTGCGGATATGATGGATAAGGGAGAAATACTGTTTTCTCAGAATTATGCCTGCGAAGACTGTGGGATATCAATTGAGGAACTGACTCCCCGAGCTTTTTCCTTCAACAATCCTTATGGAGCATGCCCTACATGCACCGGCCTTGGTATGAGACTTGAGATCGATCCCAACCTTATTATTCCCAATACTAATCTTTCAATCAACCAGGGGGCTGTTAAAGCATCAGGCTATGCAACGCTTGATGACACGAGCATTGCCCGAATGTATTTCGATGCAGTGTCGAAAAAGTACGGTTTCTCATTGGATACGCCGGTAAAGGATCTTTCAAAAGAAGCACTTGATATTATTCTTTACGGTAACGGCGGAGAAAAGTTAGAGCTTTTCTGGAAGAGGCCCGGTGGAGGCGGTGGAACATATTATCATGCATTTGAAGGTGTTATCAACAGCCTTAAGAGACGATATCACGAAAGCACAAGCGAATCAATCAAAGCGGAGATCGAAGAATGCATGAGCGAAATACCCTGTCAGGACTGTAAAGGCAGAAGGCTTAACAAGTCTGTTCTGGCGGTAACTGTCGGCGGTATCGATATTATTTCTTTCACCGATATGTCGATCACTGAAGAGTTGGCTTTTATAGAGCGACTTGAGCTGACAGAGAAAGAGCATATGATCGCCGATCGAATTCTTAAAGAGATTCGTGAAAGACTTGGTTTTCTTAACAGTGTTGGCCTTGAATATCTTACTTTGTCGCGCAATTCGGGGTCATTGTCAGGTGGTGAGAGCCAGCGTATTCGTTTGGCTACGCAGATAGGTTCCTATCTTATGGGAGTTCTATATATTCTGGACGAACCTTCTATCGGCCTGCATCAGCGTGATAATGAGAAGCTGCTGGCCTCGCTTAAAAGGCTAAGAGATCTTGGCAATACCCTTATTGTCGTTGAACATGATGAGGATACTATGCTGGCTGCCGACTATATCATTGATGTGGGTCCCGGTGCAGGTATCCATGGTGGAGAGATCATTGCAACCGGCACAGCCCAGGAGATCATGCGTGATCCTCATTCGATAACAGGGCAGTATCTCAGCGGTATTAAAAAGATCCCGGTTCCTTCAGAAAGACGAAAGGGCAACGGACACTTTCTGACCATCAAAGGAGCGGCTGAAAATAACCTTAAAAAAATCAATGTTAAAATACCTCTTGGCAAACTTACATGTGTTACCGGTGTTTCGGGTTCGGGAAAGAGCTCGCTGGTAAATGAGATCTTATATAAAAGACTCGCAGCTGACCTTAACGGGGCAAGGATCAGAGCCGGTGCGCACAAGGATATGCTTGGTTTGGAGCATCTTGATAAAGTTATCAACATCGATCAGTCACCTATTGGCAGAACCCCTCGATCCAATCCTGCGACATATACCGGAGTGTTCAGTGATATCAGAGACATTTTTGCTAAAACGAATGATGCTAAGGCAAAGGGATATGGTCCCGGCAGATTTTCATTCAATGTCAGGGGCGGCCGATGTGAAGCCTGTGCAGGCGATGGTTTAATAAAAATAGAGATGCACTTTTTGCCTGATATTTATGTTCCTTGTGATGTATGTAAGGGCAAAAAATATAATCGTGAGACTCTTGAGGTCAAGTATAAGGGCAAGAGCATAAGCGATGTTCTGGATATGACAGTCGAAGAAGCTCTTAAGTTTTTTGAAAATATTCCAAAGATCAGGCGAAAGCTTCAAACTCTCTATGATGTTGGCCTTTCTTATATCAGACTGGGGCAGTCATCAACGACCCTGTCGGGCGGCGAGGCCCAGCGTGTGAAGCTTGCAAGCCGAGCTTGCAAGACGAGCGACCGGACGCACTATGTATATTCTCGACGAGCCTACTACGGGCCTGCACTCAGCCGATGTTCATAAACTTATTGAGGTTCTTGATACACTTGCGGATGAGGGAAATACCGTAGTGGTTATTGAACACAACCTTGATGTTATCAAGGTTGCCGATCATATCATTGACCTTGGTCCGGAGGGCGGCAACAGAGGCGGACTTATTATTGCAGAGGGTACGCCCGAAGAGGTGGCGGAAAATGCAGATTCCTATACGGGTCTGTATCTTAAGAAGATGCTTGCCAGATAACAGAGTGATCCATGTCAGAGAGATTTATAGTTTTTGATGTTGAAACTCCCAATTCATTTAATGACAGAATAAGTGCCATTGGCATTACTGTTATTGAAGACCGTCAGATCATAAGTGAAATAGATACACTTGTTGATCCTCAGGTTCGGTTTGACAGATTCAATATTGAACTTACCGGAATAACACCCGAGATGGCTAAGAAGGGCCCGAGTTTTCCTGAGCTGTGGAGCGAGATTTAAAATATCATGTCAAGCGGTGTGCTTGTTGCTCATAATGCGCCATTTGATATGGGCGTATTGGCAAAGTGTCTGCGTGATTATGGCATCGGCTGGAAAACAAAAGCATCATACATGTGTACATGCAGGATGGGTAAAGCCTGTTATCCAGCCCTTCCAAATCACCGTCTTGATACCTTGTGTCATTATTTGGGCATTAAGCTGGATCATCACCGTGCAGGCAGCGACAGCCATGCTGCAGCATGCCTGCTTCTTGATTATCTGAATAAGGGGAGTGATCCCGCTCTGTTTCTTAGGGAGTATGATATGTATAGTATGAAAACGGTTTCGAGGGCTGTAAAAAAGAGAAAAGGAGTTTCTTTGTATGATTGAGGTTGTGGCTGCACTGATATGGGACAATGATCGTTTCATGATATGTCAGCGGCCTGAATACAAAGCCCGCGGACTTCTGTGGGAGTTTGTTGGAGGGAAGGTAGAGCCGGGAGAAACATACGAAGAAGCGCTTATAAGGGAGTGTCAGGAAGAACTGGGTGTTGTTATTGACCCAAGTGATGTCTTTATGGATGTAGTTCATGAATATCCCGATCTTACAGTTCATCTGACTGTGTTCAACTCCGAAATTATTTCAGGAACACCTAAGAAAATAGAACATAATGATATAAAATGGGTCACTACAGCCGAGGCGGAAGATTACGACTTCTGTCCGGCCGATGTGGCGATAGTTGAAAGGTTGAAGATACATAATGATTCAGTCAATAGTTAAAGATTTGGATTTTCTTTCAAAGATATCGGAGCCTGCTGATGAGAGAGATGCTCAGGTTGGTCAGGACCTTCTGGATACGCTTGAGGCGAACAAGCAGGGTTGTGTTGGAATGGCGGCCAATATGATCGGGGTTCTTAAAAGAATAATTGTTTTTGATAACGCAGGCAAGCCGATGCTTATGTATAATCCCGAAATAATCAGAAAGGCCGATCCATACGAAACTGAAGAGGGATGCCTGTCAATTCCGGGGACAAGAAAGACTACCAGATATCGTCAGATTCGCGTTGCCTTTCTGAATGAGCAGTTCAAACCTCGCCAGAAGACATTTACAGCATATACTGCTCAGATAATTCAGCACGAGATAGATCACTGCAACGGTATTCTCATATGACAGAACTAAAGTCAAGGCTTTTTGAGCTTAGAGACGATAAGTATTGCAGTTTTAATGCAAGTTTGATTCCGAATCTGCCGCCGGAAAGGTTTATTGGTGTAAGAACGCCGCTTTTAAGGAAAATAGCAGCCGAAATGGCACGCGATAAATCGTCTGCCAAATCTTTTATGAATGAGTTGCCTCACAAATATCACGAGGAAAATAATATTCATGCTTTTCTGATTGCTTTGATGTGCGATAATGAGGATGTCTTTGAAGAACTGGAACGTTTTCTTCCATATATTGATAACTGGGCTACGTGTGACCTGCTTAGGCCGCCTTTTAATGGAGCGGAAAATCAGCTTATTGAGAAAATCGGCCAATGGATAACAAGTGAGCACGAGTATACGGTCAGGTTTGGCATTGAAATGCTTATGGTGCACTTTCTCGACGAACGTTTTGACCCCGAGTTTCTTTTAATGGCCGCTTCAGTCAGGCGAGAAGAATATTATATTCGAATGATGATAGCCTGGTATTTTGCCGAAGCTCTTGTTAAACAGTATGAATGCGCTGTCAGGATAATTGAAGACAGAAAGCTTGATAAATGGACTCATAATAAAGCCATTCAGAAGGCCAGGGAGAGCTTCAGGATCCCTTCTGATAGAAAAGATTATCTTCGTTCACTCAGGAGAGGACGATCGGAATAAGGTTATCAAAAGGTAAAACTTTAATTATGAAGATATCGGGGTTGCAAAATCGATAGCTATATATTAAAATAGTAACAACAAATCATAATAATGGTGGTAGATAGACATGAATAAACCCAAGTATAAACGTGTTCTGCTCAAAGTCAGTGGTGAGGCCCTTGCCGGCGATCAGAAGAGAGGTCTTAACTTCGATGTTCTTGAATCGGTAGCACAGGCTGTAAAGGAATGTGTTGATCTCGGAATCCAGATTGGTATCGTAGTAGGCGGTGGTAACTTCTGGCGCGGGCTCAAAGACGGCGGTGACCGCATGGGCCGTACAAGAGCTGACCATATGGGCATGCTTGCTACAACCATCAATGCTCGTGCTCTTGCCGTTGTTATGGAGAATAATGGCCTTAATGTCAGAGTTCAGACCGGCATCGACATGACCAAGATTGCTGAGCCCTATATCGGTCAGAGAGCCATCAGGCATCTGGAAAAGGGCAGAGTTGTTATTTTTGCTTGCGGTACAGGCAATCCTTTCTTCTCAACAGATACTGCAGCTGCTCTTCGAGCTGCTGAGATCGGCGCTGAAGCCATTCTGCTTGCAAAGAATATTGACGGTGTTTATGATTCCGATCCTAATGTAAATCCCGATGCAAAGAAGTTCGATCATATTACTTATAAGGAAGTTCTTGCAAGAGGCCTTGCTGTAATGGACAGCACTGCTACTTCGCTGTCGATGGATAATCATATTCCCGTACTTGTATTTGCAGTCAAAGACCCCAGCAACATCAAAAAGGTCCTGATGGGCGAGAAAATCGGAACCGTCGTTGAGGGCTAATTTTATAATTAACATTTTAGGAGGAAATCCACTATGAGCAAAGAGTGTGAAGTATACAAGGTAAAAATGCAGAAGAGCATCGAAGTCCTCAAAAGTGACTTCAATACCGTAAGAGCAGGCAGAGCTAATGCCAGCGTTCTTGACAAGATCACAGTTGAGCATTATGGTTCTGCAATGCTTATCAATCAGCTTGCATCTATCAGTGTTCCCGAACCCAGAATGCTTGCTATTCAGCCTTGGGACTCCAGCGCACTTAAGGCCATTGAAAAGGCTATCCAGTCTTCTGATCAGGGCATCAATCCCCAGAATGACGGCAAGGTCATTCGTCTGACATTCCCTCAGCTGACTGAGGAGCGCAGAAAGGACCTGACAAAGCAGGTCAAGAAGATGGGCGAAGACGCTAAGGTAGCGGTCAGAAACATCCGCAGAGATGCTGTTGATACATTTAAGAAGGCTCAGAAGAAGAGCGAGATCACAGAAGATGACCTTAAGCAGCTTGAAAAAGAGATCCAGGATGCTACAGACAAGTACTGCAAGGAAATCGAAACAGAGACAGCAAAGAAGGAAAAGGAGCTCATGGAGCTTTAATCTTAATTAGTGTTTTGTGTTATGAGGCGGTGCGTATGCGCCGCCTCATATGCAGTAGTGGGAGAAGTTTATGAGCAAAGAAAAGTTTTTTACAGCTCAGGAAATCGAGCGTATGCCCATTCATATTGCGGCCATTATGGATGGTAATGGAAGATGGGCGACTAAAAGAGGGCTCCCTAGAACAGCGGGCCATAAAGCGGGCAGCGAAACTTTCAGAAGAGCAGCAGAGTTCATGTCAGAGCTCGGAGTTAAATATTTTACTGTATATGCCTTCTCCACGGAGAACTGGAAAAGACCGGCTGAAGAGGTCAAGGTTATTATGACCTTGTTTGAGAGATATCTCAATGAGGCTATCGAAAGTATGGCGGAAAAGAACATCAGGCTTAATTTCTTTGGCGACACTTCTGTACTGGATGGCAAGCTGCAAAAACTTATTGAGAGAACACAGCAGATTTCAACTGCTCAATCCGGCCTCTGCGTAAACGTATGCATTAATTACGGCGGACGTCAGGAAATTGCTATGGCGGCAAAAAAAGCAGCCGAAGAAGTTGTTTCCGGCAAAATCAAGGCAGATGACATAACGCATGAACTGCTTTCGCGATATATGTATTCCGCCGATATACCTGATCCTGATTTGATAATCAGGCCGGGTGGGGAACAGAGGGTGTCTAACTTCCTTCTGTGGCAAAGTGCTTACAGCGAGTATTACTTTACAGATAAGCTTTGGCCCGATATGGCTGAGGCGGATTTTGTGGAGGCTATAAAATCTTTTATGAATAGAAACAGACGTTTTGGAGGACTTAAGTAATATGGGAATACGCCTTGTTACAACAATTGTTGGCGTTATCGCCATTATAGGAATTCTTTATTTTATGCCCTCTTGGGTGCTTATGCTGGCTATGTGTATGCTTGCGGGCATAGCTGCATACGAGCTTCTTGCTAACACAGGCAAGGTCGACAAGAATCATCCGCTTCTCTGGGCCAGCTGCATCGCGGCGGCAGTCGTGCCCTATTTCACCGGTTATGCGGAAATGGATGGTGCGGTTACATTCGTACTGTTTGCCTTTGGTTTTGCCGCATTTGTAATGGGCATTTTTGATTATGAGAGAATCACATTCGAAAAGCTTGCGATAGCCTTCCTTGGTGCTTTTATACTGCCTTATTTTATGTCTTCACTTTTGAGAATATATGTAGGTTGTGGTGAGCTTGGCAAGTATTATATTCTTATGCCTTGCATTGCCGCGTGGGTAAGCGATATCATGGCTTATCTCACAGGCCGTATGTTTGGCAAGCACAAACTGGCGCCTCATGTAAGTCCCAAAAAGACAATTGAAGGTTCGGTTGGCGGCCTGCTTGGCGGCGCGATCGGACTTTGTGTCTTTGGAACGGTTATGAACAACAGTTTCGGTGTGGGTCTTGGCATTCCTGCCTTGTTTATCAGCGGTATTCTCGGTGCGGCAGCCGGTCAGCTGGGCGATCTTTCCATGTCGCTTATTAAGAGAAATGTTGGAATTAAAGATTATGGCAAGCTTTTCCCCGGCCATGGCGGCGTTCTCGACCGCTTTGACAGTATTCTCTTTACAGCACCGATTTTTGAGCTGTATCTTATTGCTGTACATATTATTGGAGCATAAAAATGAAAAATCTTGCTATAATTGGTAGTACGGGTTCTATAGGAACGCAGTCGATTGATCTTGCAAAAGCCAAAGGGTACAGAGTTTCGGCGCTTGCATGCGGAAGCAATATCGACCTTGCAGAAAAACAGATTCGTGAAGTAGCGCCTTCATACTTTGCAGTTATGGATGAAGATGCTGCTCAGGTGCTTAAGGGCAGGGTAGCTGATACTGATACGATAGTTGAGGGCGGCGAGCAGGCTGTTCTCAGGGCTGCGTCTTTTGAAGAATGCAACATTGTTATCAACGCAGCGACCGGAATTGCCGGACTTAAGCCAACAGTGGCTGCAATAGAGAGCTGTAAAGTTCTTGCACTTGCCAATAAAGAATCGCTAGTGTGTGCAGGCAGTGTGGTTATGAATATGGCAAAAGAGAAGAATATACCCATTCTTCCCGTGGACTCTGAGCACAATGCTATTTTTCAGTGCCTTCAGGCCGGCAGACATGATGAAATCGATCGGCTTATTCTCACTGCATCCGGCGGCCCATTTTTTGGATTTGATCGCGATAGGCTTGCAAATGTAAAGGCAAGAGATGCTCTCAAGCATCCTACATGGAATATGGGCAGCAAGATCACTATTGATTCGGCCAGCCTGATGAATAAAGGTTTTGAAGTTATCGAGGCATCGTGGCTGTTTGATGTTCCCGTAGAAAAAATTGATGTTGTCGTTCATCGGGAAAGCATTATTCATTCAATGGTAAAGTATATTGATGGTTCTGTGATAGCGCAGATGGGCAGCACAGATATGAGACTTCCCATACAGTATGCTGTAAATTATCCCGAAAGAGTAAAAAACCCCTTTAAGACACTTGATATTTTTGAGGTTGGTTCGCTTACTTTCCATAGGCCTGATCGTGAAAACTTCCCTTGCCTTGCTCTTTGTGAGGAAGCTGCAGCAACGGGAGGAAATATGGGAGCAGTTATCAACGGAGCTAACGAAATTGCCGTAGCAGCATTTCTTCGTGATGAGATAGGCTTCCTTGATATTTATGAGACAGTTAAGAAAGCTGTTGAAGAGGTTGAGTTTATTGCCGCACCTACACTTGAGGATGTTTTCATAAGCGACAGAAAAGCAAGGAATATCGCTTTGACTGAGGTATCCAGGAAAGGAAAAAGATGACATTATTGTTAGCAATCGCAGTTTTCGGACTTATTATTTTTGTTCATGAGCTTGGTCACTTTATAGCTGCAAAGTCAGCCGGCATAACTGTGTATGAGTTCACCATAGGATTTGGTCCGGCAATCTTAAAGAAAAAGATCGGCGAAACACTTTACGCTGTAAGGCTTCTGCCTGTGGGCGGAGCTGTGGTCATGAAAGATATCGATGAGGAACCTCCGGAAGATATCGACCCGGCAGAGTGGACACTTGAAGGAAGCTTTCAGGAGGCTTCGTGGCTGCGCAGGTTCGCGGTAGTTGTTGCAGGCTCGTTCATGAACTTCATTACCGGTGTGCTTATAATATTTCTGGTTTTGCTTCCTGCAGGATACGCAGCCGAACCTGTTATCTCTGAGTTGGCAGAAGGTTTTCCTGAGGATGCACCTCTGAAAGTGGGCGACCGAATCGTAGAAGTCAGCGGCGTTCATATTTTTACTTATAACGATATATCGCTGGGCCTTCAGCTTGGTGCCGGAGAGCCTTTTGATTTCGTTGTTGAGCGCGATGGGGAAAAACTAAAGTTTGATGATGTTGTTCTTGAAGCAAAAGATTATGACGGCACAGGACAGCTCAGATACGGTTTTACTTTTGGATATGAAGAGCTTAGCATGTTTGATAAAATCAAATACTCATTCAATAATGCGTTAAGCTTCTTCCAGTCAGCCTATAAGAGCATAGGTATGCTGATAGGAGGCAAGGCAGATACGTCTGATCTTGTCGGAACAGTAGGTATTGCAAGTGAGATCGGAGCGAGAGCAGAGCAGTCGATGGCTGATATGTGGTATTTTGTTGCATATATTGCGGTTAATCTCTCTTTTGTAAATATGCTTCCCATCCCGGGTCTTGACGGTGGTAAGCTGATATTTATGCTTATTGAACTCATTTGCAGAAAACCCATTGATCCTAAGTGGGAGAATTATATATCCTATGCGGGTCTGGCTCTCATAATGGCATTATTTGTATTCGTAACGTATAATGATATTGTAAGATTGATTGCGGGATGATGATTATGAAAAGAAAATCTAAAGAACTTAAAATTGGTTCGGTTACTATTGGCGGTGGAAATCCTATTGCCATCCAGTCGATGCTTAACACCGATACAAGAGATGTAAAGACTTCACTTGCTCAGATCCATGATCTTGAGATGGCAGGCTGCGAGATAGCCCGTCTTGCAGTTCCCGATATGGAGGCCGCTCGTGCGTTGGCAGAAATCAAAAAAGGTACTGCCATGCCTCTTGTTGCAGATATACATTTTGATTATCGCCTTGCTCTTGCAGCATGTGAAGCCGGAGTTGATAAAATCAGGATCAATCCCGGCAACATCGGTGAAAAGTGGAAGATCCGTGAGGTCGCAGAGGCCTGCAAAGCAAGAGGTATTCCCATAAGAATTGGTGTTAACTCAGGTTCGGTCGATAAGGATCTCCGTCTTGAGTATGGCGTAACGCCGTACACCCTGTATAGAAGCGCGGTACGCAACATCGAGGCCCTCACAGAGTTCGGCTTTGAAGACATCTGTGTTTCCCTTAAGGCGTCCAATGTTTTTTCCACCATTGAGGCATACAGGCTGCTGGCCGGGGAATGTGATTATCCTCTGCATCTTGGTGTTACAGAAGCCGGATCTCAGTATATGGGTACAATTAAGTCTGCAGCCGCGTTTGGCGCACTGCTGTTCGACGGCATTGGCGATACCCTCAGAGTCTCGCTTACAGATGATCCCGTTAAGGAGATCTATGCAGCTAAGGATATTCTCAAGGCTCTTGACCTTCATAAAGATGGTGTTACCATCGTTTCCTGCCCCACATGCGGACGCACCTGTGTCGATCTCATTCCCATTGCTAAGGATGTAGAGCAGCGCCTTAAAAATGTTAAGGCAAGAATTACGGTAGCAGTTATGGGATGTGCTGTAAACGGTCCCGGCGAGGCTCGCGAAGCAGATGTCGGAATTGCCTGCGGTAAGGGAGAGGGTCTTATCATTAGAAAGGGAGAGATCCTTAGAAAGGTTCCTGAAGACAGGCTTGCTGACGAGCTTATCAAAGAGATCGAAGAGCTTACC
>JAFQVZ010000269.1 GCA_017407765.1 Clostridia bacterium
AACATTCGAATGAACAGACTTGAAACAACACTGAGCGGAATCAAGCTTAAGAACCCCGTCATCCCCGCAAGCGGCACCTTTGGCTTCGGCCAGGAGATGGCCCGCTTCTATGACCTCAACGTTCTCGGCGGCATCAGCCTCAAGGGCACAACGGGCGAAGAGCGCTTCGGCAACCCCACCCCCCGCATCGCCGAGTGCCGCGAAGGCATGCTGAACGCAGTCGGCCTTCAGAATCCCGGCGTCGATGCAGTCGTAGCTCGCGAGCTGCCCGCAGTCCGCAAGATCTATGACGGCGTGCTGCTGGCCAACATCTCGGGCTTCTCCATCGAAGAATATGTCATGGTAGCCGAGAAGTTTGACAAGGCACCCGAGATCGACATCCTCGAGATCAATATCAGCTGCCCCAACGTCCGCCACGGCGGCATGGCCTTCGGCACCGACCCCTCGGCAGCCGAAGAGGTCACAAAGGCAGTTAAGGCTGTTACACACAAGCCCGTATATATGAAGCTCAGCCCCAACGTCACCGATATCGCCGCTATCGCCAAGGCCTGCGAGGCCGGCGGAGCCGACGGCATCACCCTGATAAACACTCTGCTGGGCATGGTCATCGACCCCCGCACCGGCAGGCCTATAGTAAGCACAAAGATGTCGGGCTTCTCGGGCCCTGCCATCAAGCCTGTCGCTCTGCGCATGGTTTATCAGGTGGCACAGGCCGTTAAGCTGCCCATCATCGGCGTAGGCGGCATCTCGACAGCCGACGATGTTATCGAGTTCATGTCGGCCGGCGCATCGGCTATTCAGGTCGGCGCTCAGAACCTCGTAGACCCCTTTGCATGCCCCAACATCATTAATGAACTGCCCAAGAAGATGGACGAATACGGCATCGGCAGTCTGAAAGATATTATTGGAAGGAGCCTTACATTATAATGAACAGAGATGTAATTATTGCCTGCGATTTTAAGAACAAGGCAGACACAATCGCATTCCTCGACAAGTTCCAGGAAGAGAAGCCCTTCGTTAAGATCGGCATGGAGCTCTTCTACGGTGAAGGTCCCGACATCGTCCGCGCCATCAAGGACCGCGGCCATAAGATCTTCCTCGACCTCAAGCTTCACGATATCCCCAACACAGTCCGCAAGGCTATGATGAACCTTGCACGCCTGGGCGTCGACATGACAAACGTCCATGCAGCCGGCACCATCGACATGATGCGCGCCGCCAAGGAAGGCCTTGCTGAGGGCGCCATCGGCGACCCCGCCATCCTGATCGCTGTAACACAGCTGACATCCACAAACCAGGAGCGTATGCAGAAGGAGCTTCTGATCGGCTCGACAATGGAAGAGACCGTTGCTCACTATGCACGCAACACCAAGGAAGCCGGCCTGAACGGCGTTGTATGCTCGCCCCTCGAGGCAGCCATCGTTAAGAACGCCTGCGGCAAGGACTTTATCACAGTCACACCCGGCATCCGTTATCCCGACGGCAACATGGGCGACCAGTCCCGTGTTATGACACCTGCCAAGGCACGTGAGACAGGCACCGAGTTCATCGTAGTCGGTCGCCCCATCACCCAGGCAGAGGATGTAGTCGCAGCATACCGCAGAGTATATAAGGACTTCATCGGTTAATAGATAAGCCCTCTTTTGAAAGAGGGTGGCAGGCGAAGCCTGACGGGTGTTTGGCCATGCCTCCCCTGTGTATACCCTAAAGGGCACTTAGGGGAGGTGGGTAACGTAGTTACCCGGAGGGATACTTCGGCAAGATTAGCATATCCCCCA
>JAFQVZ010000270.1 GCA_017407765.1 Clostridia bacterium
GCGCCACCGCCATATTGAAGGTGGAAGGGATTCCGCCGATCACCATTACCCAGAATATATACTTGCTTGCAAAAACATCAAGAACCGGCGTCGAGCCTATCAGAGTCAGGAATGCCTCTTTGAAAATAAGGACCGAAACCGAATAAATGCCGGCTACAATAAGAATGCTGTAGACAGTAAACGCCGATGCCTTTTTTACAGTATCGGGATCACGGCCGCCCAATGCACGTGAAATAACAACTCCTCCGCCGACGCCGAAAAGGTTGGCAAGGGCAGTCAGCGACATATGTATCGGTGTTACCAGCGCGATAGCCGCCAGCTGATTAAGATCGCCCAGCTGCCCGACAAAGAACGAGTCGGCAAGATTATACACCATCATGATAAGCTGGCTGATAACAGTCGGAATGGTTAGTGAAGCGACTGCCTTCCATATTGTTTCGCTTTCAAACAGCCGCATCTTCTCCTGGCTTAATGTTTTCTGCATTTATTTTCACTTCCTGGTTATATTTCTTTTCCTCTTTACAATACCACCGGTTTAAACTTTTGTCCATGGCTTCCGACACTAAGAATCCATATGAAAATAGCTTATTTTGCCCATCACTGATAAAATTATCCCATATTTATCAAAAAAGGAGTATTAGTATGAATAATATAACTCCGTGGTGGCACAAATGCAGCGCCGTCCTGCGATATATGCCGGGAGAAGACGGAAAAAGCATAAACGATATAATTGCCGAGCTTGATGATGTGTCGGAGTGCGGTTTTAAGGCAATACATATCACCGCGCCCTACCGAAGCGCAGGTTTTTATCCGTGGTGGGGCCTTCGTCCGCTCGACCATTTTGCCTTAAATGATATATTGGGCAGCAGTATGGATGATTTTTCAAGGCTTGTGGAAGAATGTCATTCGCGAGGCATCAGAGTGATCGTTTTCCTTAACCTTGGATATGCAGATGTGGACTCTATCCTCTGGAAGGCGGCCTGCCTTGCCCGAGGATGCAGCCTTATCATGCCCAAAAACGACTATTTTCTATGGAGCCGCAGCCCTTGTGCTCCTCCTCCCTTCCCTGCCGACGAGTGTTTCCTGCAGTCAGGCCATTGGCACCGCAGCCGCGAAGCGGGACAATATTACTGGTGCTACTGGGAACGCGACGGCATTGCCGAGCCTCAGTACAACTGGCAGGATGCCGGATTCCAAAGCTATGCTCTCACGGTGCTCAGGCATTGGCTCAGCACCGGCATTGACGGCATTATAGTCGATGCCGTCAACTGGTATGCAGGCTGCACCAAGCCGCTTATTCGCAGTCTTGTCACCGACACCATCCATGACTATGCCAATGTTATGTGCATTCCCGAAGGTGCTACCGGGTTTGGTGACCCCTTCATGCCATGGCTGACCGAATGCGGCTTCGACATTATCGAGGACCAGCCCTTCCACAGCGATGAACACTGGAACGGCAGCGCGATCATAAGGGCAATTGATTCTTCTGATCCCAATGTCATAGACTCTGCTCTCGAACAGTGCCGTAAAGTACGCGATATGGGAGCCGTATCATGGTCATACCTGAGCTGGGGAAGCTCATGGAGCCCCGAAAAAAGGCTGCTTGAAATTGCCATGCTTATCGGAACGGGACACATGACCGATATCATCCCCTCTTATCTATCCGGGTTCGACAGCATTCAGAAAGAAAAGTTCAGGAAACTTATAAAAGCTTCCCGACATCAGACTCTGTGGCCATCAAAGGAACGCCTCAGGGTTTTCCCCACATTTGCCGCTCCATGCTACTGCTGACTGTGCGGCCCCGGCGAAGAACAGCCTGCTCTGTGCATCTTCAATCTCTCAGATAAAAGTACAGATATATCCATAACCCTTGCAGAGCTTCCTGATTTAAAAAATAACTGCTTCCGCGACCTGATCTCGGGAGAAGCGGTTTATCTGTTTGACGGCTGTATGGAGGCGACCCTCGAGCCTTTTGTCTTTGCCTTCATAATACCGGAATAAAAACGATATATCAGAATTCAGCAAAGGGCCGACATCCGAA
>JAFQVZ010000271.1 GCA_017407765.1 Clostridia bacterium
CAGCTCGGACACTCTTCCTCTTTTCTTTGCAAGATGCCGGAGCATGCAATGAAGCAGTGTGTGCATATACGCGCGGTTGCACACTGTTCTTCCTCGCATATATCGTTCAGCAAGAAAATTGCCGTTGTAGAAAAGTGTTTCGCCATCGGTGGCCATGCTCAGGGTCACATTGTCGTCGGGCCGGAAATCAAGCCCGCACAGAACAACATCGAGATAAGGCATATTAAGATACAATTCATTTCGGGAGGCCTGGAGAATATCCAGCCCGATCTGAGCAAGGTTTTTATTTGGCTGGGACATCCGCTCCCTCCTTTCTTTGATCACAGATCAAAATCCATGTCCAATCCACGGGGTTTTGCCTTGCGCTGACGCTCAAGAAGGATGGCCAGCGCCTCGGTATTTCCCTCCATTCGCGCCTGCTCGCAGGCTTTCCTGATTATCTCATCCGCGGGCCCGAGCTTATTAAGCAGAAGCCTGAGGCCGGCAGCATCCTTCTGCGACAGCTGCCACAGGATAGCATCCTCCGCATTCTGAGACAGATATTCCGCATATTGCTGTTCTGCCTGCTCGGTCAGTTCGCGCGGCCAGCGCAAACGTGTGTATGCAAGTCGAATGGCCGTTTCGTGCTCATACATTCTGCTGAGATACTGTTCCCAATGGCTGTCATATGTGCGGAGGTCAAGCTTTTTACCCGGAAACACATGATGATAGGGGTATCCTCCACCGCTTATTCTGTAGTCAAACGAATGATTTGGGATGTTCTCTTCATAATCCTCGATATAATCGGGGATCACAAGGCGGGTTTCGCTTCCGTCGATCTCATAAACTGTCACATCGAGTTCTTCGTGTATCTCACCGCAGATAAATGAGAGCGCCTCGCCCTGCTTTTCCCCTACTCTGGTAAGATGCAGGAAGCGAAGCCTATGGCAGTTCATAAGGCACTCGATACCCCAGCGATCTGCCCTGTCATAAAGCCTGAGAGTGTGAAGGAAGCGGCATCCGTACAGAGCATAGCTGCCCACCGATACAAGATGCTCGGGCATGGTGAGTTCGTGAAGATTTCGGTTATCCCAGTCACCCTCGCGTCCGCTTATGATGCGAACCTCTTCTCCGTCCACAGGCCTTGCGGTAGGCGCAAGCGCATAATCGGCCAATGCCGTAACAGGAAGCCCAAACAATTCATCGGGCAGCACGGCACGGCTATCGCAGGTAACGGCGCGCAGTATCTCTATATGATCGATCTCTCTGTGTATTTTAAGTTTCCAGTTGCTGATGCCGTACAGTGTCTCCACAGACGCATCCTCCTCTCCGGTTTCTTTTGTTATTATACCAAAGTTCACCCTTAAGGTACAACATATTTATATCACCGGAACATCTTCCTCCTTCTGCCCTGATTATAGGACAGTGATATATGATATCATATAGAAAAAAGGAGGAAGATCTATGTCCCGTATTCTTACACGCGAAGAGTTTCAGACACATCTTGACAATCATTATATCAAACACTGTGGCGTGCGCGACAGCGACTACTGGTATCCTGCGCCCGCTGTCAATGTCAGGCAATTTGCACGTGACAGCAAGCTCGTCACCCTGAAATGCCATATCCTCACGGGTGTGGTTACCGAAAGCATCGAGGAACTGGTATGACACAACCTCAAAACCGCCTATTGCCGAGGCAATAGGCGGTTTTATCATTTACGTCATGCAGGTTTTGCTGAAAAAGCTGCCGCGACCATATAATGACCGTGACACCGGCTCTTTCCGCGACAACCATGGAATATCGTGGACACCAAGCATAAACACGCGGCATTGAAGTTATATCTTCGCGGAACAAAATGATGTGTAAACTTAAAAGAAGAGGTTTTTACCTTTCATCGGCAAAAACCTCTTTTATTTCAGATTATTTTTCCTTTTGTGGAAATCGTAACTACATTTAACGGGATGTTTTTTTCGCTTAACGCGAGCGCTCTTTTTGCGGCATATTCAATGCCTCCGCAGCACGGCACTTCCATTCGTACGACTGTCATGCTCTTTATGTTATTATTGAGAAGAATTGCTGTAAGCTTTCCGGCATAATCCACCTCATCCAATTTCGAGCATCCGATAAGGGTGATATGACCCCTGATAAAATCATTGTGAAAGCTGCCATAGGTAAATGCAGTACAGTCAG
>JAFQVZ010000272.1 GCA_017407765.1 Clostridia bacterium
CTACATGAACTCCCGCCCCTCTATCGTCACAGCATCGATGGTCAAGTCGGCTGAAAAGACACTCACAGAGGACCTCGGCCTTCCCATCCAGTCCCTTGTCCGCAGATTCGCAAATCTCTCCGATATCTCGATCAATAATCTTCTCTTCTGCAACCGCGACGCATCTATCCGCGTTCAGGGTGCAAAGAAGGCAGGAGGTCTTCTCGGCCTCCTCGGCATGAACGACGACAATTCGGGTGACCCCCGCAAGCTCTCGGGCGTCAGAGAGATCTCTATCAAAGATTTTGTCGATAATGTCCTCCCCAAGGCCAAAAATGTCGAGCTCTATGTTGAGAATCGTCACGAACGCAACCTTGTTTCTCTCATGGCTCCCACAGTCGAGCACGCAAACCTTTTCAAGTGGAACAACAACTTCTCCCACACATATAAGAACGACCTTGCCGACTCTGAGCTCAAGCAGCAGGTAAAGGCTGCAGGCGGCGATGTTGACGGCGTTCTCCGCTTCTCCATCATGTGGAACGATAAAGACAGATTTGACGGATGCGACAACGATGCCCATGCCATGACCCCCGGAGGCCACATTTTCTTCGGTGACAAGAAGAACTAC
Source organism: Clostridia bacterium (assembly GCA_017407765.1). GTDB lineage: Bacteria > Bacillota > Clostridia > Oscillospirales > Butyricicoccaceae > RGIG1902. Next base: position 608 of record JAFQVZ010000272.1, read on the forward strand.
TCGACAGGCGGTGCTCTCGATGTAGATATCGTCAACCCTTCCCGCGACAAGAAGGCTGTTGAAAACATCACCTTCCCCTCCCTCGAAAAGCTCAAGGCAGGCGATTACGAGTTCTATGTAAATTGCTTCTCCAGACATGAAGGCACAGCCGGATTCCGCGCCGAGATCGAGTTCGATGGCAGAATTTATTCTTACGACTACCCCTACGGGCTCGGATACAAGCAGGATGTTCCTGTTGCCACCGTCCACTATGACGGCCACGGAAACTTATCCTTCAAGAAGGAGAATCTCAAGTCGACAGCTTCGGGCGGCGCATCCAGAGAAATGTGGAGCATCAAGACTAACTCTTATGTTCCCGTCACAGTCGCCTGCTACTCGCCCAACTACTGGGATGAGCAGGACGGCATCGGCAACCGCCACTATCTCTTCATGCTCAAGGGCTGCGTAAACGACGAAAAGCCCGTCGCCATCAAGGGCGAATACCTCAAGCACGAGCTCATGGCTCATAAAAAGACCTTCGCATATCTCGAAAACCAGATGCGTGTTCAGGACACCGAAGACCAGCTCTCGGGCCTCGGATTCTCCTCGACACAGAACAACCACTTCTACGTAAGAGTAGAAACATCGACTGAGGCCATCTACAAGGTCCTCGTGATCTGATAACAATAACAAACCAACAGGAGGTAAATATAATGGAAAAGATGTTTGAAACCGCGGTCCGTCAGAAGTACCGCTATCCCTTCAAGGGCATGATCTCGACAGAGGACCTTTGGGATCTCTCCCTCTCAAACCTCGATGCTGTCTTCAAGGTGCTCAACGCCGAGAAGAAGCAGTCGGAGGAAGAGTCGCTCCTCTCCGTCAAGTCTGACAAGGACACTGCCCTCGACAACAAGATCGCTATCGTCCGCTATATCGTTTCGGTAAAGCTTGATGAACGCGAAAAGGCCGCCAAGGCAGCCGAAGTCAAGGCACAGCGCGAGAAGATCCTCTCGATCATGGCAAACAAGCAGGAGGCCGATTTGGCAAACAAGTCGATCGAAGAGCTCAAGGCCATGCTCGAAGAACTCAAGTAACATACAGAAAGACCACCCCTCGAGGCGCACTTCCTTATGAAGTGCGCCTCAGTTATATTCGCCTAACGGCGAGTGATATTGCTTCACAGTGATATTAGCTGATGCTAGTTATATTGTCCTTCGGACAATTTTTAGGGCGAATATAGTGCCACGAAAACCCATAGGTTTTCATACCACTTTTGGCAAAAATATCACTGCAAACGATAGTTTGCAATATAACTTTTCCTGCCGAAAAAGATACACCTTGTTTTCCGAAAGTATTTACCTTTCTCAAAGTATGTAACCCAATATGTTGTAAGTATAAAAAGCAAGCGAGACACTTCGTAAAAAAGTTGTCTCGCTCGGGGTGGTCTTTTATTCTATGCCCAATATTTCTCTCATCCGGCTGTTCCAACCGATATTTCCGATAATTCTGTATCTTGGCGAATAATCAGTTTTGCCCATTTCCATGTAGGAAATATAATCTCCCCATGTGACATCAATGTTCATAAAATCATGCCCGTTTTTAAAATCAACGCGAATCATATATCCTTCTGTAGTAGGGTCGATATCACCCGGCTGCAGATCTCTGTTACCGGGTTTGCTGATCCATTTCTGATCGATTATCCAATGCCCATATGTATTTTTTATGAGCTCGACTATCTGTTCTTTCTGTTTGTCATCAGGATAATAGCGATCCCACTTATGTTCTGTATCGGCTGTTCCCTTAGAAACACTCGTGCATACCTCATATTCTCTTATTATCTCGATCTCACAATCGGCATTAATGTCGGAAAGACCATTTATCTCTTTTCCTGTGAAATAAAACCAATCAAGAAAAACAAGCAGAGCTGCTGCGATCAGAATACTTTTTAAAAATTTCTTTTTCACAAAATCCCCCTTTATTTCATTATCATATTATTGTATTTTTATTATAACATATCATAAATACATTCACAATATACGGCATACGATCATCCGGATGGCAATTACGGCTATACAAAAAAGAAGGCTTCCGGTCTGCACCGGAAGCCTTTATACTTACTTATCTTTATTGAAGATCTCTTTCACCTTGGCGAAAAATCCCTTCTTTTCGCCGTAGTTCTCATCGTCCAGCGACTCCTCAAACTTCTCGAGGATTTCCTTCTGATCACGGGTCAGGTTGCGGGGAACCTCGATCTTGACCATAACATACTGGTCGCCGCGGTTCTTGTTCCTGCCGGTGGGATCGGGAAGTCCGCTTCCCTTCAGACGGAACTTAGTGCCGTGCTGAGTGCCCTCAGGCATGGTATACTGAACCTTGCCATCGATGGTGGGAACGGTCAGCTGAGCGCCCAGAGCCGCCTGGGTGAAGGAAATGGGCATCTCGAGGAAGATGTCCTGGCCGCTGCGGCGGAAGAGCTTGTGAGGTTCTACGATGACCTCGACATATACATCGCCTGCAGGGCCGCCGTTCTTGCCGGCATTGCCCTGACCTCTCAGTGTGATCGACTGATCGTTGTCGATACCTGCGGGGATCTTGACATTAAGGGTGCGTCTCTTGCGATTGATGCCGCTGCCGCTGCAGGATTCGCAGGGCTCCTTGATGATCTTACCGGTACCTCGGCAATTGGGGCAGGGTGCCGCCGACTGGAATGTACCAAAAGCCGTGCGCTGGATGGTGCGTACGCTGCCCGTACCGTGGCAGTTGGGGCAGGTCTCGGGGCTTGTGCCCTTCTTTGCGCCGGTGCCGCCGCAGCTCTCGCAGGTCTCGGTGCGGTTGATGGTGATGCTCTTTTCACATCCAAAGGCAGCCTCTTCAAAGGTCAGCCTTACGGTGACCTCAATATCCTGACCGCGCTGGGGACGGTTGGAGTTTGCCTGACGGCCGCTTCCGCCGAAACCGCCGCCAAAACCGCCGAAACCGCCGGTGAACATATTAAACAGGTCGCCAAGGTCGCCCATATCGTCAAAGCCGTATGCGCCGCCAAAGCCGCCCTGGCCTGCGCCGTATGTGGGGTCGATGCCTGCATGGCCAAACTGGTCATACTTGGCCTTCTTCTGAGGATCGGAAAGCACCTCGTAGGCGGCATTGACCTCTTTCATAGCAGCCTCGGCTTCTTTATCGCCGGGGTTAAGGTCGGGATGATATTTTTTTACAAGCTTTCTGTAAGCCTTTTTGATCTCGTCATCCGAAGCGCTCTTGGTCACGCCGAGCACTTCGTAGAGGTCGCGCCTCTCCTCTGCCATTTATGTCTACTCCTAACTTGAGAATCTATAACTCCGTAAAGCGCAGGCGCACTTAAGCGCCCGCGCCCTACAGTCTATCATATCTTATTTGTCGTCGTCAACAACCTCGAAGTCAGCGTCAACAGCGCCGTCGGCATTGCCGCCGTTCTGCTGCTCGCCGCCCTGAGGAGCTGCCTGAGCATAAAGCTTCTCGGCAATCGCATAGAAGCGCTTTGTCAGCTCTTCGGCATCAGCCTTGATAGCCTCGATGTCGTTGCCCTTGAGGGTTTCCTTGAGCTTTGTGAGCTGCTCTTCGATGGGAGCCTTCTCAGCTGCCGAAACCTTGTCGCCCAGCTCGCCGAGGGACTTTTCTGTCTGGTATACGAGGTTCTCGGCGTTGTTGCGTGCATCTACCTCGTCCTTGCGCTTCTTATCCTCTTCGGCAAAACGCTCGGCTTCCTGAACAGCCTTGTCGATATCTTCCTTGGAGAGGTTTGTGGAAGCTGTGATTGTGATCTTCTGCTCCTTGCCTGTACCGAGGTCCTTAGCCGATACGTTTACGATGCCGTTGGCGTCGATATCGAAGGCTACCTCGATCTGAGGTACACCGCGGGGAGCCGAGGGGATACCGTCGAGGTGGAAGCGGCCCAGTGTCTTGTTGCCGGCTGCCATGTCGCGCTCGCCCTGCAGAACATGGATCTCTACCGATGTCTGGCCGTCAGCTGCGGTCGAGAAGATCTGCTTCTTGTTTGTGGGGATAGCTGTGTTTCTCTCGATGATCTTTGTGCATACACCGCCGAGGGTCTCGATGCCGAGGGAGAGGGGAGTTACGTCCATCAGAACGACGTCCTTGACCTCGCCGCCCAGAACGCCGCCCTGGATAGCAGCGCCGAGAGCAACACACTCGTCGGGGTTGATGCCCTTGAAGGGCTCCTTGCCTGTGATCTTCTTAACTGCCTCCTGAACTGCGGGGATTCTTGTGGAACCGCCGACCAGCAGGATCTTGTTGAGTTCGCTGGCAGATACCTTAGCGTCGGACAGAGCCTGACGTACGGGGCCCATTGTAGCCTCGACCAGGTCGCGTGTCAGCTCGTCGAACTTAGCGCGTGTCAGTGTCATCTCAAGGTGCTTGGGGCCGGTTGCATCGGCTGTGATGTAGGGCTGGTTGATGGATGTGCTCATCATGCCGGACAGCTCGATCTTTGCCTTCTCAGCAGCTTCCTTGAGGCGCTGCATAGCCATCTTATCGCTTGTCAGGTCAACGCCCTGCTCCTTGCGGAACTCCTGGACCATCCAGTTGACGATGCGCTCGTCAAAGTCGTCGCCGCCGAGGCGGTTGTTGCCGGCTGTAGCCTTTACCTCTACCATGCCGTCGCCGATGGACAGGACCGAAACGTCGAATGTGCCGCCGCCGAGGTCATATACCATGATGGTCTGATCGTCTTCCTTCTCAACGCCGTAAGCCAGAGCAGCTGCTGTGGGCTCGTTGATGATACGCATTACTTCAAGGCCTGCGATGCGGCCGGCATCCTTTGTGGCCTGGCGCTGCGAGTCGGTGAAATATGCGGGAACTGTGATAACAGCCTGGGAGACCTTCTCGCCCAGATAGCTTTCGGCATCAGCCTTGAGCTTCTGAAGGATCATAGCCGAGATCTCCTGGGGAGAATACTTCTTGTCGTCTACGCTTACTGTGTAGTTTGTGCCCATTTCTCTCTTGATGGAGATGATGGTCCTGTTGGGGTTTGTGACGGCCTGGCGCTTAGCTACCTGACCGATCATGCGCTCGCCTGTCTTGGAGAAAGCTACAACAGAGGGAGTTGTTCTTGCGCCTTCTGCATTGGCGATAACAACAGCCTCGCCGCCTTCCATAACGGCTACGCAGGAGTTTGTTGTACCGAGGTCGATACCGATGATCTTAGACATATTTTTGTCCTCCTATATGGATGATTTTTTATAATTTAGGTCTTCCCATTATGGGAAAGATATTATCAGTTAGCTACGCGTACCATCGCGTGACGAACGACTCTTTTGTCGCCAAGGATATATCCCTTGAGCAGGACTTCGGCAATAGCGCCGCTCTCCAGCTCGTCGTCATCGCACATCATGACCGCATTGTGAAGGTTGGGATCGAACATATCGCCGCGCTCGGCATAGGCCTTGACATTGAAGTGATCGAGGCAGTCGGTGTACTGCTTAATGATCATTTCGATAGACTTTTTAAAGCGCTCGTCGGTCTCCTGAAGCATCGCACGCTCGAGAGTGTCGATGACGGGCAGGAAGCCGTTTACTGTAGAGGCGACATTATCGAGATACATGGCCTCGCGCTCCTTCTGGCTGCGTGTACGGAAGTTCTGATATTCGGCCAGAACTCTCTTGTATCTGTCCTCTGTCTCCGCGAGCTTTTCTTCAAGCTCCTGGATGGGCGACAGCTCGGCCTGCTGAGCTTCGTTTTCTTCAGCCTCCTGAGCTTCACCCTGCTGATTTATCATTTCTTCGTTAAGGCTCATGTTTTTCTCCTATGCTTTTTATATTATTGCCCTGTATATCTTTAAGTGTTGAAACAAAGGCGGCAAGCTGGGCGCTGGCCTTTGCATAATCCATTCTTGTGGGAGCTATGATGCCGATGATCCCTCGGCTGCTCTCGTCAAAATCATACGTTGTAAAGACGAAGCTTGCCTCGCGAAGGGCGGGATCTTCGTTTTCGGGGCCTATCCTTATATTGATGCGGCCCGGCATGACATCGTGAAGCAGGTTATGGACGCTCTGGGGATCTGCCATATGCTCAAGCAGCTCTCCCGCCTTGCGTGCATCCTGATATTCCCTGTTCATCAGCAGCCTCGAGGCGCCTTCAAGATACATCTCCATGCCGGCACGCTCGCTGCGGCTTTCATTTATGAAGCTTATGATCTGAGCTGCCATATCGGAAAAAGCCGAACCGGAACCAAAGCTCTGGTCGATCAGCATCAGGAGCCTGTCAAGCCTGCCCTCGCCTATCGCCATATTGACAAAGCCGGTGAGCACCGAAACATTCTCGGGCATAATGGGCGTCCTGAGGCGCAGGATCTTATTTCTGACGCTGTTGTCGCATATAAGCACCAGCGCATACTGCATTCCCGACTGATCCATGGGAATGAGCTCGATCTTCTTGACCTCTTCTCCAAGGCTCCCTCTGGAAACTGCGATGGCAGTGTGATTGGTGAGCTTGGAAACAATACGCGATGCTGTCAGCAGCATGCTGTCCATCTCGCTCATCTTCCGTTCCATCTCACGTCTCATGCCCTCAAGCTCGAGGGCCGCCATCCGGTACTGATCCATGAGCTGATCCACATACAGCCTGTATGCCATGCTGGAAGGGATCCTTCCCGAAGAAACATGCTGCTTTTCCAGCAGGCCCATCTCTTCAAGCTCGCTCATCTCGTTTCGGATGGTGGCAGAAGAAAGAGGCTTGTCGAAGCTGCCCATCAGGGCCTTTGAGCCGACTGGCTCGGCCGAATCGATGTAATTTTCAATGATGGCCTTTAAGATCATCTGTTTTCTGCTCGGCAGCATCCGATCACCCTTTCTTCAATTTCTTAGCACTCTAAGCTCCCGAGTGCTAACTACATACTATCACATTTTCCCCTAAAGTCAATAGCATTCACAGAAATGTTGCAATTTTTTTGGTAACATTGTACACATGCACCGATTTGCAATAGCAGTGTTTAAATGTTAAACTATGAGTGTAAGTGCTGATATTCAATTATATAATATATATCTTACAAAATAATGCAGCAACGACCCATTAACATGGAGGTAATATGATAACTATTCAGGACATCAAGCACAATCAGGCGATCAAGACATATATCGAGGCAGGCGACAGCGTGCTCGATGCCATGGCCTACACCGAGCATGGCTATGCCCATGCCGGCATCGCTTCGTCGGTGGCTTCACATATCCTCAGATGCCTTGGCTATGACGAGCGCACCTGCGAGCTTTCAGCCATCGCCGGATATATCCACGACATCGGAAACAGCATCAACCGCCACGAACACGCCCAGTCGGGCGGCATGCTGGCCTTCTCGCTGCTCAATCAGATGGGCATGGATCCTGCCGAAGTTGCCCTTATCGTCACCGCCATCGGACATCACGACGAAGGCTCTGGCGCGCCCGTTCACCCCATTTCGGCCGCACTGATAATTGCCGACAAGAGCGATGTTCGACGCTCGCGCGTTCGCGACAAGGCAGATATCAACATTGATATACACGACCGTGTAAATTATGCCGTAACAGCTTCCGAGCTGGATGTTTCCCTCGAAGATAAGCTTATTAAACTGGCGCTGACCATCGACACCGAGATTTGTCCGGTAATGGAATA
>JAFQVZ010000028.1 GCA_017407765.1 Clostridia bacterium
CGCCGCTTTGGGCGATCACCATTTCCAGTATCGGTAATATTATTTTCGACCTGCTGTTTATTGGTATGTTCGGTTGGGGAACAGCAGGTGCGGCAGTGGCAACATCACTTGCGCAGGCTATAATGACGGTGTTTATAGTAGCCTATACGGTCAGACGTTATGGAGAGCTTCGTTTTTCGCTCAAGGGATGGAGCCTTGACAGAGATACTCTCAGCGAGGGTATTAAGTTCGGCATTCCTATGGCGATACAGCAGAGCATCAATTCTGTCGGACAGATGGCGCTTCAGGGTTTTCAGAACAGCTTTGGTTCGGCGACCGTTGCGGCGATCTCGACGGCTTACCGCGTCGACAGCGTTATGCTGCTGCCGGTGTTCAATATGACACAGAGTGTTGCCACTGCGGTAGGGCAGAATGTTGGTACGGGCAACAAAGAGCGTGTGCGCGAATCACTGCGTGTCGCCCTGCGTCTTATCGGAGGAGTATCGCTGGTCCTGACCCTTATTGTTGTGCTGATAGGCGGAAAGATGGTTTCGCTGTTTGGGGTTTCTCAGGAGGCCGTTGATATAGGAACAAGGTTCTTCCGCATACTTGGCCCATTCTATATAATGACAGGCCTGGGCAACACATATTCCAGCTATCTCAAAGGCCTTGGCGATATGAAGTTTACGAGCGGGGCACAGATCGCTTCTCTGGGGCTTAGAATCGCTCTTTCTTATGCGATGAAGCCCATATTCGGCAATATGTCGATTGCGTGGGCCGAGGCGGTCACATGGACAGTTCAGCTGATAGTTGCTTTCTGGCGCACGAAATATTTTGAAAAGAATAATAAAGCATAAAAACAGCCGTATGGATATATTTCCATACGGCTTGTTTATTAATCCTGATATTCAGCTACGATAGTTTGAAACCTGAAGCCGGCTATGGCTTCAAGATCTTTAAGAAGTGTGGGCGGTATCTTTTTGGGATCGGCTATGTCTACTTCAAAGCATGAGAAGGCACATGGAGCATTATACTCGAGGTCGTTGAGAGTCGATGCTTTATGGCAGCAGGGAGTGATAATATTAAGATCTGAAAATCCTTCATCGTCATAGGAGGCATCCATAAGCATCGACCAGTCGTCGCTGTCAAGTTCGGCTCCGCAGAGGGGGCATGATACACCCTCAAGATCGTCGCCGCAATCGACAAACTGAGGCAGCTGGCTGATGCCTTCGGCAATTTCACATTTTGGGAAGGACTTTACGACATGGTTTACGATGCGGCGATAGGTCACCTCATCGGGAAGTACATAGGGGTCGGTGGGGATGATTTTAAGTATTGTCATATTATCTCGATCTGGCACATTGCCATAGCTTTAAGTGCATTGCTATGGCTCTCGGGTGTTACACCGGCGCAGCAGCTGCTGTCAACGGTAACGGGGACTTCGGGGAAGGCTGCTTTAAGGAGCAAAGCATTGGAAATAACGCATATATCGGTGCAAACGCCGATAAGCTCAAAGGAAATATCGGGGTTGGGGCCATATTCAGCCTGAAGCAGCTCGATAAGAGCGGTAGAGCCGAAGGTGGGCTTATCAATGCAGAGCGCACCTATGTCAAGGCGAAGGTCATCAAGGGTGGGGACGATCTGCCATCCATCGGTTCCTCTGACACAGTGAACGACCGGCAGCTTTTAGCCTTCCTGAGTGTCAAGATAATTTTCAGAATGAGTGTCACGTGTGAAAATGACGCGGCCGTCAAAGACCTTTACCTTATCCACAACGGCAGGAAGAATAGCCTGAGCTTCTTTTGTCCCAAGAGCTCCATCTACAAAATCATTCTGCATGTCGATAACAAAAAGGATCTTCTTCATATCAATCACCGTTTTCTTCAGATTTTATAACTTGTTTTATATTCTTTTCGGCTTTGACTCTGGGGATGATAAACTCGTGGGAACAGCCGCAGCAGCGCAGACGAAAATCCATGCCTACACGCAGGACTGTAAAATTATGCTGTCCGCATGGATGAGGCTTCTTCATTACAAGGGTATCGCCAACATGAATGTCCATTTTGCTGCACACCTTCCTTTATTAAACTAATTACGTTTAATTATAGCACAACAAAGTGTTGTTGGAAAGAAAAATAACGCAAATATCACTGCCTTTTTGCATATATATCCTGTGATAAAGACATTTTAAGGAGGAAGAGTATGTCGCAGGGAGGGTATTTGCCCGAGGGGCTGCGTGAAATGACATCTTGTGTCGATCACGGCAGGCTTGCTATGGCAATGAGATCTGGAGAGATAATCGAAGGAGTCGCGTTGTCATGCACACCTGAACACGATCTTATAGTTGATATGGGCGAAGGGATAGAGGGAATCATCCCATATCCCGAAACCGCTGTTGGCCTCATAAGCGGAAGAACCCGTGATATTGCCGTCATATCAAGGGTTGGCAGGCCGGTGTGTTTTAAGGTGATGGCCAAAGAGGGCAGCAGATACATACTGTCGCGTCGGCTTGCGCAGCAGGAGGCGCTGGAGCATTATAAACGTGATGTGAAGCCGGGCGATGTTATTTGCGGCATAATAACGCATCTCGAACCGTTTGGAGCCTTTGTGGATATAGGATGCGGAATAATATCGATGATCGGTGTAGAGAATATCTCGGTGTCGAGGATAAAGCATTCATCCGAAAGGTTCGGGCCGGGGCAGAGGATATATGCCGTTGTCACCGGAGTGGAGGGAGAACGTATTAGTCTCAGCCACCGTGAACTTCTGGGCACATGGGAAGAGAATGCCGCGCGCATAAGTGCGGGACAGACAAGAATAGGGATAGTGAGAAGCATAGAAAGCTATGGAGCTTTTATTGAGCTTACCCCTAATCTGTCAGGGCTTGCC
>JAFQVZ010000273.1 GCA_017407765.1 Clostridia bacterium
CAGATATGATCATTTATTATGCCGGTAATCATGAAGAAAGCGCCGAAGGAACACAGATCGAGTATTATGCCGAAGGAACAGCAGAAACTGCTTATTTGGGAGAGGGTCTCGAGGTTCCTGCTGAGACAGGAGCATACAAGGCTGTATTCGACAGTGAGGAGAAAATAACATCTCTTGAAAAGACAGGCGAATATGGTAAAGTAACAATGGTTAAAACTTCCTATTTCACAACAACGGACAGCACATATGTTTTGGCCGATAAAGTTGATGTCTATAACGTAACCGATGGTATAGATGCAGATGAAATAGCAAAAGAAGACGAGGTTATAGTTATTATAAATGATGATGGCGAAACTAATCTCATATTCATAGTAGGCTAAAACAAACAGTAAAAGCTCCAAGTAGGGAGACACTTCATAAAGAAGTGTTCTCCCTACTTTCTTTTTTGGCGAGCAGAAGTGATATTGCAAACTGTCGTTTGCAGCGATATTTTTGCCTTGAGGCAAAAGTGATATAAAAGCCTATGGCTTTTGAGATATTATATTTGCCATAAAAACTCGGCGCAGCCGAATATTACATGGCATAGCCATATATCACTACGGAGCAATATCACTTGCTGACAGGCAAATATAACTGAGGCGCACATCCTTGCGGAGTGCGCCTCTAAGGGGAGCTTTTATGTTTACCTGACTGTGATTGTTTCGACCTGTTTGACGCTTCGTTTGCTGTTGGGGTCGCCGAAGACGATCAGCTGCAGGCTGCCGTCTTCTTCGTCAAGAAGCAACACGACCTTGCCCTCTTCGGCAAGCTCGGCGGCGGTTATTTCGGCACTGACACCGTCGGAAGCGGTGACGATGACCGCCTCGCAGGCGAAGCTTTCGCTAAGTGTCCATGTCAGCAGGCCGTTGAGAGATATGCCCATGCCGTCCACCGGCTTGACTTCACCTTTGCCATTGATCCTCTCGCCATGTATTTCTGTCAGACGGATGCCCTCAAGGTCGGCATAATGGGTCTCGCCGTCATAGTTAACGGCAACAGAGTTTTCGGGGATCGGCTCGCGTCCTGCGAGATACAACGCTGCGGCTGCGGCGGTGATGAGCACCAGAGCGGCAAGAATGAGCTTTGTGATCTTCGACATTTTCATTATGTTTTATCTCCTTTGCCTGAAGAATAATTTATAACGGGCCTGAGCTTTTCAGCGAGTATTCCGCCCAGCATGCCGAACAGCATGCCCGAGAGGGCAGCAACACAGATATAAACCAGCAGAATGAGGCCCCAAAGGTGAAATACGATGGCGTTTGCGGTAAGCGCTGCCGCAGCCGAACCGGCAGCATTGGAAAGCGCGAGTCTGTCGGCCTGAGATAAACCAAGCCTGCCCCCGAGGGCAAATAAACCGTCCATAATAAGGCCGGGAATGATGTATCCCAGCGGTGAAAGAACACCCATGCTGCCAACCATGCCAATGGACAGGGCCAGCATGCTCTGAACCACTGCCATGCGCGTGCAGCAAAAACGGTGAGGGGCAAGTGAAGCGGCAAGGGCGAGGAACATCAGGGAAAAGGCCGTGCCGATGCCGCCGGGAATATGCAGCCAGCCGGTGACGACATTGGCTATTGGCGACACGAGCCTTTTGCAGAAGAGCCCGAGCCCGCAGCAGAGAGCCCAGAAGATCATTTTTCGCAGTTTGGTGCCCTGCATTTGCATTTTGCTCCTTTCGGCGGTCGGAAGCAAACAAAAAGCTGCGTCCGACCGTAATAAAGGATGCACGATCAGACGCAGCGGTTTGCTGCGCCGAAAAGCATCTCTTTTTCAAACACGGAAGGCGGTTCGGTTTCCCTTGCCACCCTAAAGGCAGCGTAAAAACGCTGCCTCGGCGCAATGCCATGGCCATAGGCTTTAGGCATTTTTGCTCAGAGATTTTCGGATATATTATGATTGTAATACCTATGGGCGGGCCACAGGTCAGGCTTTTTTTACAGAGCCTTGACCTCAACAAGATTGGTGTGCTGAGGGTTGCCCTTGGCCAGCGGCGTAGGGCGGTTGGCGGTCAGGATATTTATCGAGCCGCGGATGTCGACACCTTCCTTATTGGGAGTATACCACGCGCCCTGAGCCACCGCGCAAACACCGGGGGCAACACGGTTTGTGACAAAGACGGGAATATGCATTCTGCCGCGGTCGTTCCACACTTCGGCAAGATCGCCGGTCTTAAGGCCTCTTGCTTCGGCATCGGCAGGGTTCATCCACATACGCTGAGGGTCGGCCTCCTCCATCCACGGGTTATTGTCGTGGACCGAGTGGCAGCGGCGCTTGGTGTGCCAGCCGATGAGCTGAAGAGGATATTTTTCGCGCAGAGGATCTTCAGGACCCTCGGGGCAGGGAACATAGATGGGCAGAGCAGGGATGTTTTCGGGGTCATTAAAGTCCATAAGGCGCCTGGAGAAGATCTCGATCTTGCCCGAAGGAGTCTTGAAGGGGTGATTTTCGGGGTCTCGGATCTGGTCGGCATAGGCGATATAGGTCTTGATGTTTTTGTAGGTATAGCCGCCGTTTGCCTTGAACTCGGCATAGGGAGGCAGCTCGCTCTCCTGCTTTCTCAGGCCGTTATAGATATGCTCGAGCCATTGCTCGGGGGTCTCTCGGCCTTCTGACCATGCTTCCCACAGCCCGAGGCGCTTTGCAACATCGGAAAGCCATGCATAATCGCTGCGGCAGCCAAAGAGAGGCTCGACCACCTTGTTGTGGTGCAGGAGATAATGGCCCTGACGCCAGGGGCCGGTCATATTGTCCTCCTCAAGGAAGGAGGGGCCGGGCAGGAGAATGTCGCAGAACTTTGCGCTGGGGGTCATGAATACGTCGCAGCCCACAATAAACTCGCACTTGCTTTCATCCTGAAGGATCTCGATGGTGTGGTTTATCTCGGAATGCTGATTGATAAGGGTGTTGCTGGCAAGGCTGAACAGCATCTTGATATCGGTGTCGAGCTTTTCGACACCCTGAATATGATCCTTTTCGCGGGTCATCTGCGCGCCCTTTTCAATGGCATCGAGCCATGTGAACACCGATATCGTACCCTTGTAGGGTCGGTCGCCGATGGGGAAGCCGGGCTGTGCCTCTTCCTTGGACATGCCGACACCTGCAGCGCCGCCTCCGGGAATGCCTACATTGCCGGTAAGGCATGTGAGGGCTGCAATGGCGCGGACTGTCTGCTCGCCGTTGCCTATGCGCTGAGCGCCGAGTCCGGGAAGAATGCAGGCAGGCTTGGTGCCGGCATAATCACGGGCCAGCTGACGGATGACATCGGCAGGGATGCCGGTGATCTTTTCGCCCCATTCGGGTGTCTTGGCAACACCGTCGAGGCCGCCGAAGAGATAGTTTTTAAAGTTATGATCCTTGTCGACGCCTTCCGGCATGTGATCTTCATCAAAGCCGATGCAGTATTTGTCCATAAATGCCTGATCCTGCAGGCCCTCTGACAGTATGACGTATGCCATCGCATTGGCGAGGGCGGCATCGGTGGAGGGAGTGACGGGGACCCACTGGTCGGCAAAGGCCATAGCGCTGTCGCTATTGCGGGGGTCGATCACTATGACTCTGGCACCCTTAGCCTTGGCCTGAGCGATAGTATAGCTAAGCTGAGGCGAGAAGATGGTCTCGGTGGGGTTGTGGGCCCAGAGGATAAGAAGCTTTGTGTTGAGGAGGTCTTCGACGCTGTTGCCGCTCAGGTTGTCGCCATAGATATATGGAGTGACATACTGGGCGCAGGCCGAGCTGTAGGAGCCGAAAAGCTCGAGATAACCGCCGTCAAGGTTAAGAAGGCGCTTTGTAAGGCGGTCGGGGCGGATGGTGGCCGAGATGCCGGTGCCATAGTTGACATATCGTGCGCCGACACCGTAGGTGTCGCGGATCCGCACCCATTCCTTTGTGATAAGGTCGGCAGCTTCGTCCCACGAAATGCGTTTGAAGCGGCCCTCGCCGCGTTTGCCGATGCGCTTCATGGGATAGCGCAGACGCTGGCCGTTCATATAGGTCTTGCGGTAGCCGCGCCCTCTTACGCAGGTGCGCAGAGTAGGCTCGCCGATGTCGCAGCCGGTCTCAAGGTCAAGGATGCAGCCATCCTGCTCGGTTACGCGCACCGAGCATTTGCCGCCGCAGTTGTTGCGGCCTGCTGTCATTATAACTCTGGCAGCACCGTCGGAAATGGGGGCGCTCATGCCCTTTTCATATACGTCCCAGCACAGAAGATGCTCTTTGCATTCTTCGGCAGAGCAGAGGGCCTGGGGATGCTCGCCGCGGCAGAAGGCGGCAAGATGATCGGCAATGTTATTAAACAGAGGTGTGGGCGAATGTTTTCTGATGCCTTCCGAAACAGCGGCCGCTGTGGGCATCAGGTAGAGGGAAATGAACTCGCTTGCGGCATCGAGACAGGCGGAAGCTGCAGAAGCTTCGCCTTTTTCGAGGCTGTTCATGCCGCAGGCTGCAAGATAGGCTATGAAGCGCAGCAGCTGACCGATATAGTCGGGGGGATTTCCGTCCATTTCGACAGGCTCATATCCCCATCTGTGATAGAGCTTTACGATCTCAAGGGTGGTGCCGTCAAGCAGCGATCCATCCTCATATTTGCAGACAGAGGCCCAAAGCGGAATATAGATATCGGCATTTACGCCCATAAAAAGGTCTTCATATTCCTGCTGAAGGCTCTGAGGGTCTTCATTAAAGCCTTCTTCGCGCCAGATGGCAGAGCCTGCGAAGAAGTTGGAAAGGCGGCTGGCATGAAGCCACATTGAAAGCAGTTTATTTTTCATAGATCTCGATTCCTTTCTCCGAAGCTTTAAGGGTCAGTTCATCCTTTGTCCAGCCTTTGCTGACAGCCTGTTCGATCACGGACATCGGATCAAGGCTGCCGATGATGGCGGCGCCGCAGATCTTGCCGTCCGAGAGGCAGAAGCTGAAATGGGTTTCCTTCCTGAGAGGCATAGGCTCGTTGATATAGAAGCGTTCTGCCGGGAGTGCGGAGTGACC
>JAFQVZ010000274.1 GCA_017407765.1 Clostridia bacterium
CATGATGATGGAGATCGAGGAGAAGTAAAATCATGGCAACCGTTCTCAATCATCCTTTGGTTGGCCACAAGATGGCCATCTTGCGCGATAAGAATACAGGTACAAAGCAATTCAGAGAGACGGTCAGCGAGATCTCCATGCTGGTCTGCTATGAAGCAACACGCGATCTTCCCACCGAGAAGGTGGGGATCGAAACTCCCATCTGCAAGACGGAGTGTGATGTGCTGGCCGGTAAGAAAATGGCTGTTGTTCCCATTCTGCGCGCCGGTCTTGGTATGGTCGACGGTGTTTTGGCAATGGTACCGGCGGCTAAGATCGGTCATATCGGTCTGTACCGCAATGAGGAGACCCTTGAGCCTGTGGAGTACTTCTGCAAGCTGCCTGCCGATATCGGCGACCGTGAGGTATTTCTGGTCGATCCCATGCTGGCCACCGGCGGTTCGGCCTGTGATGCCATCCGCCAGCTCAAGGAGCACGGCGCAAAGCATATCCGCTTCCTCTGCATTGTTGCAGCACCTGTCGGTATCGAGCGTGTCGAGCAGGCACATCCCGATGTTCCCGTCTATGCTGCCGTTGTAGATGAAGGCCTGAATGAAAACGGTTACATCGTTCCCGGTCTGGGTGATTGTGGTGACCGAATTTTTGGTACAAAGTATAACGAAATTGTATAAAGAAAAACCACCTCATTCGAGGTGGTTTTTTTCTTTATCTGCGCTCCATCATGATAATGAACTCGGTTGTACCGGCCTCCGGCTTGCGTGTGCCGTAATATTTAAATCCATGCCTTTCGTAAAAGGGCATAACGCGGCGGTTCTTTTCAAGTACCCATGCATAATCGACCGAGAAGCGCTCGATGGCGAACTCGATAAGCTTGCCTCCGATACCCTCGCACTGGAAAAAATGATCGACATAGAGGGTCTCGATCTCGTTCTCGCGCACCTCGATGAGGCCTTTGACGATGCCGTCGTCATATACCCATGTCTGGGAGAGCAGGACGGGATCTGTGAGGTATTTCTGAGCCATGGGAAGCACCTGAAGGTCATTAAATGAGAAGCTATCGTCGCAGAAGATACTGCGGTAGTTCATACGCTTGGTGAAAACCAGTATTTCGGCTATTCTAGAGGCATCTTCGGGCCTTGCTTTTCGGATGTTATTCATAATAGGCCTCCTTTTGGGGTTATATTTTCAGTATAACATTGCAGCTGACCGGTTTCAACTTGAGCACAGTTGACGGTGGCGAGATAATATGTTAAAGTGTATATACAAATGATATACAAGGGGTGATCGCGATGAAGAATATGTTTTATCTTGGGAAAAGGATCGACAAAGATTTAAGGAGGAAACATGACGGCGATCATTTATCAGAAATTATCAAATGAAAACTTCGGGCCCTGCTCGCTTGATGACTTTATAAGGCATCAGGAGGTAAGGGAATACTGGAAGAATATCGACGGAAAGCTTACGCTTGTGCCTTCGTCCTATGTAGAGGACTGGAACATAGCCAAATGCCGTGAGATCGCATATGAGATCACATACGGAATAAACGACAACGGATTCGGTTATGGCGCCTTTTATAATGGCTCGGTGGCAGGTTATATCTATCTGTCAGATAAGCCGACCCGAAACAAATGTATGGAGATCCAGCTCTTCCATGTGTCCGAGCCCTTCCGCAGAAAGGGGATAGGCAGAAGGCTGTTCGAGCTCGCCTGCCGTGAGGCAAGAGAAAGAGGGGCAGAAAGCCTTTTTATTTCAGCTCATCCCTCAAGAGAGAGCCAGGAGGCATACCAAAGGCTGGGCTGTGTCCCGGTGTCTAAGATCGACCGGGATGCCTATGAAAGAGAGCCATTTGACATTCAGCTGGAATATATACTGTAAACAGACGCAAAAAACCCACCCGTGAGGGTGGGTTTTGAGTTTTTACTTCATGTACTTTGCCTTCAGAGCTGCCGACTTTTCTTCAAAAAGCTCAGCACGCTTTGCCTGGATCAGATACTGCTCGATGTTCGCCTGAACTTCGTCAAAGGGAACGACCGAAGCCTCGTTCTTCTTCTCGACCTTGATGAGGTGATAGCCGAACTGTGTCTTGACGGGGCCGACTACCGAGCCGACCTCTGCAGCAAAGGCTGCCTCTTCAAACTCGGGGACCATCTGGCCCTTGCCGAACTCGCCGAGGTCGCCGCCGCGCTCCTTGGAGGGGCAGGTGGAATGTTCGATGGCTGCTGCCTCGAATGTGACCTCGCCGCTGTTGATGGAGTCGAGGACGTTCTTGCAGTGATCCTCGTTCTGGACCAGGATATGCTTTGCCGAAACGGTCTCGCCCTTCTTGAAGGAGTGTGTGTTTGTGTTGTAGAACTGGCGGCAGTCTTCCTTTGTTACGACAACCGCGTCAAAGAGCTGCTTCATAGCCAGCTGAGCGAGGATATCTCTCTTGGCGTTGGCCATGAACTGGGTATATTCCTCTGTCTCGTTGAGCTTGTCTTCTTCAGCCTGCATAGCAAAGAGGTTGACCGAGATGATCTGGTCGAGGCACTGCTGCCTGAACTGGGGGTTCTGGGCATACATCTTCTGGTCCTGAGGCAGAGTTGCGATGAATGCATCAATATCCATATCGGTGATGTTGATGCCGTTTACTGTTGCTAAGATCTTCTGTTCGTTCATTTGTGTGACTTTCCTTTATTTTGTATTATTGATAACGGTTTATCTTCTTCTTCTGCGGCTGGAGCGGTAGGTGCTTCCGCCTCCGCGTCTGCTGCGGCGCCTGCGGCGGCCGAAGATGCCCAGAAGAATAAATACCAGAACAGCAAGCACCAGAACGCCAAGGGCGATCCTGAATACTGTGCTGGTGAAGATCGAAATGATAGTGTCGACGATGAAGAGCCATGTCGAACGCTTTACAGCCTCGGAGGCCACCAGATTGATGGTGGTGTATTCCTTGCCGTTATAGCTGTAGGTAGCGGTGCCAAGCGCCTGACCCTTTTCGATGGGCGCCTTGATGTTTTCGTTTACCTTGAAGGTGACCTCAACATCATCGGTGGAGAAATCGATGGGGAGAAGGGCGGTGAAGCCGTTTTCAGGAACGAGGACCACCGAATCGGTGTCCTTTCCGAGGGCAACGGGAGCCTCGGTGACGGGATCAGAGCTGTTGATCATGGGCTGGATCTCAAAGCTGCCCTTGGCATAGTCAAGGAGCTTGATGGTCTCGGTAAAGCTGCCGATGGTGCCGTCTTCGGCCTTTTCGGCGCCAAGAACAACGGTGATATAGGTCAGGTCGCCCGAATTGACGCCGCTGACGAGGCAATATCCGGCAGGGGTGGTCGAGCCGGTCTTGATGCCTATGGCGCCTTCATAGAAGTAATCACGGCTGCGCCACAGCGAGATCAGGTGGGTGGTGTTGGAGATGGTCTGCTCGGAATGCATATTGGTGGCAGGAAGGACAGTCTTGTCGATCATAACGATCTGGGCAAAGTCCTCGTTCTGCATCGCATATTCGGCGATCTTAAGCAGGTCGCGGGCCGTTGTATAGTGGTTGTCGGCATGGAGGCCGTGGGGGTTGGCAAAGTGGGTGTTGGTGCATCCCAGCTCCTGGGCTTTGGCATTCATAAGCTCGACAAAGGCGGGGATCGAGCCCGAGATGTGCTCGGCAACGACGTTTGCCGCGTCGTTGCCCGAGGAGACGAGCAGATATATCACCATATCGCGGAAGTTCATCTGTTCGCCCTTCTTGAGCATGATGCTGCCGCCGCTGTCCTTGAGCAGGTCGATGGCATTATCGGAAACTGTGACGGTATCGCTCATGTTGCCGTACTCGAGGGCGAGGATGGCGGTCATGATCTTTGTGGTGCTGGCAGGATACAGCATATCGTCGGCGTTGTGTTCGTAAACGACGGTGTCGGTCTTTGTCTCGCCGATAATGGCGGCTTTGGCGTTTATCGTGGGTTCCTCAAGGGCATTTGCGCCGGTTATGAGGCAGGCAGCCGCGAGGCAGGCGGCAAAAATCTTTTTGAACATATATCTATCCCCTTCGTAATTATGTATTATGATGTTGTTTCGGCTCAAAGCTTAATTTAGAGGAAACAAACTGTATACATCCTGCGGCTTTGAGTGATATAATGATATTGCAGAAATACTGCGTGCTTATACCATATATAAAGTCTAACAAAAAGACTTTTCCTTTTCAATGGCATTTACAAATATTTTGCTTTATTTATTCTTAAGGAGGCCAAAATGAGAATACTTGTAGTCGATGATGAGAAGCTGCTGGTCAAGGGCATTACCTTCAACCTCGAGAATGAGGGTTATGAAGTCGACGGCGCATACGACGGCCAGCAGGCGCTTGAGCTTTTTGCCGCCAATAAATACGACCTGGTCATCCTCGATCTTATGATGCCCGTTTTCGACGGCTTTACAGTATGCCGCAGGATCAGAGAGTCCAGTGATGTTCCCGTGATAATGCTCACAGCAAGGGGCGAGGGCTCGGACAAGCTGCTGGGATTTGAATACGGAGCCGATGACTATATCACCAAGCCCTTTGACATCCGCGAGCTTATGGCGAGAATGAAGGTCATTCTCAGGCGCAGCAGCGGCCAGTCAAGGAGTGAAGACCGTGTTGAGAGCGTGCTTTCGGCCGGCGCGATAAAGGCCGACCTCATCAAGAGGACCATCGAGGTAGGCGGCGTGTTTGCCGACCTTACTGCCAAGGAGTTCGACCTTTTTGTTGTGCTTATGCGCAATATCGGCAAGGTCTTTTCGCGTGACGAGCTGCTGGAGGCAGTGTGGGGAAGCGACTATCGCGGCGACATCCGCACAGTGGATGTTCATATCCGAAGGATCAGAGAGAAGATCGAAAAGGACGATGCCATGCCTGAGTATATTATGACAAAATGGGGCGTCGGATACTACTTCAATGATCCTTCCAAGTAATTTTTATGGAATCAAAAGCTAAGAGAGGCCGAGTGGGAATAAACAGCCTTCAGTTCAGGATATTTGCCGGATTCACCCTTCTGGCTGCAGTGCTGCTGGCTGTACTCAATACATATCCCATAGGCCTTACGAGAAACCAGATGATATTAGCCAAAGAGGTCGAGATGCGTTCGGATTTCGGCGCTCTTTCGGCTGCCCTTGAGAGCTCGACCAAGCTTGATTACGACACTGCCGGCAGTGCCATATCTATTCTCGACATCGGACGCAGCCAGCGAGTTCTGGTCACCGACAGCGGAGGAAGGGTCATCTATGACAACCTCAAGACATCGAATATTATCGACAAAATAGTTCTTTTCCCCGAGGTGATCGAGGCCCTTGACGGCAGCGATGTTTTCCGCTGCAATTATGACGCCGAGGCCTTTAACTACCGTATCGCCTGCAGCATAATGAAAAACGGCAGCATTGCGGGAACCGTCTATGCCTATGAGTACGACACCGAGAGCGCCGGGCTTCTTGCCGAGACTCAGAGCGATATTTTCAATATATCGCTGTCGGTCACCATTCTTGCGGCACTTTTCATCTTTACCTTTGTAACTACACTAAGGCGCAGGTTTGACAGGGTGCTGGAGGGCGTCAATCAGATCGGACAGGGAAATTATGACTATCGCATCGATCTCAGAAGCGGCGACGAGCTGGGCCTTATAGCCGAAGAGTTCGACCGCATGAGCGGACAGCTGGCCCTTAACGAATCGACAAGAAAACAGTTTGTTTCCGATGCGTCTCACGAGCTGAGGACACCTCTTGCCTCCATCAAGCTGCTGTGCGATTCGATAATGAGCGCCAAAGATATCAAGGTGGATGAGGTCCGCGAGTTTCTCGCCGATATAAGCGAGGAGATCGACCGTCTTACGAGGATCACCGAGGGCCTGCTTTATATCAGCCGAATAGAAAACGGCAGAAAGATGGATGGAGTATGCGACCTTACCCA
Source organism: Clostridia bacterium (assembly GCA_017407765.1). Lineage (GTDB taxonomy): Bacteria > Bacillota > Clostridia > Oscillospirales > Butyricicoccaceae > RGIG1902. The sequence continues at coordinate 5,909 of JAFQVZ010000274.1, forward strand.
TACCGTTGTGCGCGCAGGCGAGATGCTTAGGGGCAACCTGGCGGCGGCTGAGGTGGATATTTCCTACGACCTGCCCGATGATGCCTATGTTTACGGCAATCCCGACATGATCTATCAGGTGGTTTTCAACCTTATAGAAAATGCCATCAAATATAACAAGCGCGGCGGCTCGGTGGTCATCGTTGTCAGGCCGGGCGAAGAGCGCATGGTGCTCAGCGTCTGCGACACCGGTGTCGGCATCCATGAAGAAGAGCTGGAGCGCATCTTTGACAGGTTCTATCGTGTTGACAAAATGCGTTCTCGCGAGACAAGAGGCACGGGGCTGGGCCTTTCGATAGTCGGACAGTGTATGGAGGCTATCGGCGGCCACATCGAGGTCGATTCCACATACGGCCAGGGCACCTGCTTTACGGCGTATTTCCTTTATGCACCCGAGCCTGAGGAGGTGGACGAATGAGAAAGTTCATACTTCTGCTTACGGCCTGTCTGCTGGCCTTCTGCGGCTGCAGCAGCATTCCCGACGACGGCAGCAGCGAGGTCATAAGCGTTTATTATCTCACCTCCGATGAAAGCGGAAAAAGCCTTGGATATGAGGTGTTTACTCCCGATGCAAGCCTGCCGGTCGACGGCCGCATAGATGAAATACTCAGGCGCATGAAGAACCCCATGAATGAAAACAACCGCTCACTTATTCCCGAAGGTGTGGAGGTCAAGGAGGTAAGGGTGTTCGGCAGCACGGTGGTCGTTTCTTTCGGCGGTGAAAAGTTAGACTTGATGGACGACCTCGACAGAAGCCTGCTCAGCGCAGGAGTAACGCTGTCGCTGGGAGGTGTCAGCGAGATCGGCTATGTCCGTGTGGCCGACGGCAGGGCGAATCCCTTCTTTATGAACGGCGATGCCATTCTGCTGGATGACGAGGATCTTCGTCTTTCGGTGTTTGAACTGACGGTTTATACCGTCGACAGAGAAAACAATACCCTTGAGGATCAGCAGATCAGCGTGATCAGCGAAAACGACGAGCTGGATCCTCAGCTGGTGGTCTCTGATATGCTGGACGGCAGGTTTGGTTCGGCTGCGCCCTTTGAGGGACGCATGGATGTCAGATCGATATCCAAGCCCAACGAGCGCGGGGTGGTCCGCGCCGAAATATTTGTTCCTGTGGAGATGGGGCTTAAGGGATATGAGGCCGATCTCCATGCCCTTGTCAACAGTCTGTGCTCCTGCCGCGGTGTTGAATATGTGGCAGTAACCATAAACGGACGCGTGCCCTCCGAGAGGGGCATTGAGGGATGTGATATCCCTATGGCTTTTAATGATACATACCTGGAGGAACCCCAATTTGACCAATAAACAGTTTTTAAAGAGGATGTTCGTGCTGGCATTTCCCATTGCCATGCAGAACCTTCTCAGCTCATGCGGTTATCTGATCGACACAGCCATGGTGGTCGGCCTGGGCAATGTTGCCACATCGGCTATAGGTGTTGCCTCGCGACGGAGCTTTCTGGCCAATATCGTCATTTTCGGCGTGTGTTCGGGCGGAGCCGTCCTGAGTGCCCAGCATTGGGGGGCCGGCAACCACGATGAGATACGCCGCACCACCGGCCTTGGCGTAATGGCTATAGCATTGTTCTCGGCGCTGTATATGGCGGTGTCGATGGTGATCCCAAAACAGATGATGGCGGTGTTCACAAGCGAGCAGGCGGTCATTGATGCCGGAGCCGTTTATATCAGGATAGCTGGGGCCGGTATATTGTTCAGCGGCATCTCGCAGGTCATAGGCGGCGCGATGCGCTCGACCGAGGATGTAAAAACACCCTTTATAGGCTCGACCTGCGGCGTTATCATCAATGTATTCTTCAATTATTCCCTTATTTACGGCCATTTCGGAATGCCCAGAATGGGGCTGAGCGGCGCGGCGCTTGCCACGGTCATCTCGCTTGTGGCACAGATGTGCATAATCCTTGTTCTGGCCAGAGTTAAGCAGAGCCCCGGCCTTTGCAGGCTGAGCGACATAAAGGCGCTCACATCGGCCTTTGTTCGCAAATATGCATCCATTGCCGCTCCGGTGCTTGTCAATGAGATCACCTGGGCGGTGGGAACCAATATCTATTCGGCGATACTTGCCCGTCAAGGCAGCGAGAACTATGCCGCATACACTGTTTTCAACTCGGTGCACGAAATATTCTTCGTATTTTTCATCGGCCTTTGCAATGCCTGTGCCATTATGGTCGGCAAGTCGATAGGCGAGGGAGGAAACGAAGCATATAAGATCGCAAAGAAGTTCTTTGTTGCTATTCCGGTGACTGCCGTTGTCCTCGGCGCGGCACAGATAATCCTGCGATATCCCATACTGGGCCTGATGGACATCGAAACGGCAGCCGCAAGAGAAACGGCGGCCTCGCTGCTGGTGCTTCACGGCATACTGATGCCGCTGATCAACATACCCTATCTTGCGGTGGTCGGTGTGTTCCGCGCAGGCGGCGACACCAAGTACGGCTTCTTTATCGACACATTCTCGATATATGCTCTTGGCATACCTGTGCTGGCATATATGGCATATATGACGGAAGCTACTTTTGTTCAGATGGTGGCCGGAATGTATCTTGCCGAATATATTTTAAAAACTTTTCTGTGCATTTGGCGTTTTAAAAGCGGAAAATGGATCAGAAGACTCACATAAAATGGAGTTTTTCGCAAAGCCGGAGTTTTTCTCCGGCTTTGTTTAATATCTACATATTGTTGATAATGCTGAAAATAAATCTATATCTTGACAAAATATTCTTCGTAGAGTTATGTATACTGAATGTTGACAGTAGGCTTTGTAGCATTTATAATTTTAAAACGTGATGGACAACCATCGAAAAAACAGTTATTTAGTTGTTAGATATTGGTAATTTAGTTATCAGCGAACAGGGACTGAAGCATGCTTATTCCCTTTGAACAGGCAGTTTTTTCGCTGACTTTTAAAATTAAAAAGACCCATATTGAAGCATTTGAAAGGGGTATAAGATGTTCAGCAAGATCATAAAGAGAGACGGCAGAGAGGTGGAATACGACCTTTCCAAGATCTCGTCGGCCATCTCCAGAGCTATGGAGGCCACAAAGAGCATCGACGAGGGCGAAAGCCTGCGCTTGGCTAAGGCAGTTGAGGCCAAGCTGGTCGAGCGTTTTGGTGATGAGGCTCCCGGCGTCGAGGATATCCAGGATATCGTCGAGGTAGTGCTGATGGATAACGGCTATGCGTCGGTTTCCAAGAAATATATCATCTATCGTTCCGAGCGTACAAAGGCTCGCGATATGAAGAGCAACCTGATGAAGGTATATAACGAGATCACATTCTCGGATGCCGAGGACAGCGATCTTAAGCGCGACAACGCCAACGTCGACGGCGACACAGCCATGGGCACCATGCTCAAGTACGGCAGCGAAGGCGCAAAGGACTTCTATGAGAAGTATATCCTCTCTCCCGAGCAGAGTAAGGCTCACAGAGAGGGCGACATTCACATCCATGACTTTGATTTCTACACCCTGACAACGACCTGCTGCCAGATCGATATCGAGAGCCTCTTCAAGGGCGGCTTCTCCACAGGCCACGGCTTCCTCCGCGAGCCCAATGATATCTCCAGCTACGGTGCACTGGCTTGCATCGCCATCCAGTCGAATCAGAACGATCAGCACGGCGGTCAGAGCATTCCCAACTTTGACTACGGCCTCGCAAAGGGCGTAGCCAAGACCTTCAAGCGCATCTATGGTGCAAACCTTGCAAAGGCCGTTGTTATGCTTGAGGACATCGACGAGGGCACAGATAAGCGCCAGGCTCAGATCCGCGCTCTTATCAAAACTATTTACAAGGAATACGGCGTCGCTCCCGAGATCAACATGAGCGAGGCATACAAGGAAGTCGAGAAGCGCGAGCTGGCTGCTATCGGCGTTGACGGCGAGCTTTATGAAAAGTGCGCAAGATTCGCATATAAGAATGCCCTCCGCGAGACCGACAAGACCACATATCAGGCAATGGAGGCTCTGGTGCATAACCTCAACACCATGCACTCCCGCGCAGGCGCACAGACACCCTTCTCCTCCATCAACTACGGCACCGACACCAGCCCCGAAGGCCGCATGGTAATCAAGAATGTCATGCTGGCAACAGAGGCAGGCCTCGGACGCGGCGAGACACCTATCTTCCCCATCCAGATCTTCAAGATCAAGGAAGGCGTCAACTATAATCCCGGCGATCCCAACTATGACCTGTTCAAGCTGGCCTGCCGTGTTTCGGCAAAGCGCCTGTTCCCCAACTTCAGCTTCCTCGACGCGCCCTTCAATCTGCAGTATTACAGAGAGGGCCGTCCCGAGACCGAGATCTCCTATATGGGCTGCCGCACACGCGTAATGGGCAATGTTTATGATCCCGAAAACGAGATCTCCTTTGGCCGCGGCAACCTTTCCTTCACATCCATCAATCTGCCCCGCATCGCCATCGAGAGCAAGGGCGATATCAAGTGGTTCTATGAAGAGCTGACACGCAAGATGGAACTGGTAACACGTCAGCTCCTCGATCGTTTTGCCATCCAGTCCAAGAAGAAGGTCAAGAACTATCCCTTCCTCATGGGCCAGGGCGTATGGCACGGCTCCAAGAACCTCTCTCCCAACGACTGTGTCGGCGAGATCCTCAAGCACGGCACACTTTCGGTAGGCTTCATCGGCCTTGCCGAGACTCTGGTCGCACTGACCGGCAAGCACCACGGCGAGAGCGAAGAATCGAGAAAGCTGGGCTTGGAGATCGTCACATATATGCGTAAGTATCTTGATGACCTCAGCAAGGAAATGGGCCTCAATTTCACTCTGCTGGCCACACCTGCCGAGGGTCTTTCGGGCCGTTTCGTCCGTATCGACAAGAAGAAGTACGGCATCATCCCCGGTGTAACCGACAGAGAGTATTACACAAACAGTTTCCATGTTCCCGTTTATTATAACATTTCGGCCTATGATAAGATCCGCATCGAGGGCCCCTATCATGCGCTGACCAATGCCGGCCATATCAGCTATGTCGAGCTGGACGGCGACCCCAGCCAGAACCTTGAGGCCTTTGAGAAGGTCGTCCGCACCATGCATGACTGCGGCGTTGGCTATGGCTCTATCAACCATCCCGTCGACAGCGACATCGTCTGTGGCTACACCGGTATCATCGGCGAGCGCTGCCCCCGCTGCGGCCGTCTCGAGCGCGATCACGGCCCCAAGTTCGAGCGTATCCGCCGCATCACCGGCTATCTGGTAGGTACAATGGACCGCTGGAACGACGCCAAGACAGCAGAAGAGCACGACAGGGTGAAGCACAGTGTCTGAGATCAGGATCAATGGCATCGTGAGTGAATCCATCACCGATGGACCGGGCATCAGATACACGGTGTTTACACAGGGCTGCGCCCATAATTGCCCCGGCTGCCACAATCCCGAAACACACGACTATAACGGCGGAAGCTTCAAGAGCATCGAAGAGATGCTTGAAGCCATCAGACGCGATCCCATGATCACAGGAGTCACCCTTTCGGGCGGCGAACCCTTTGATCAGGCCGATAAGCTGCTGGAGTTTGCCAAGGCCGTTAAAGAGATGAAGCTCGAGCTGGCAGCATACACAGGCTATATCTATGAAAAGCTTCTCAGCGAAGGCGGAAGCAGGGAAGAGCTGCTCAGGCTGCTGGATGTTGTCATAGACGGCCCCTTCATCATGGAGCAGAGAAATCTTGACATCCGCTTCAAGGGCTCTGAAAACCAGCGCATCATCGATGTTCCCGCAAGCCTCAACAGGGGAGAGGTCGTTCTTAAAGAGGACGGACGCTGGATCGCAGGAGAAGATCCTTTCCCTGCCATCGTCCCCGAGCGAGTTTAATATCAGTAACTTAAATGCCATCCGGCTTTATTGCCGGGTGGCATTTTTCTTTTCTGTCAATGTGCTGAAAAAGATTGGTTACTATGCCTAAAAAAACGATCTGCTTTAATTGTTGATTGATAATTAACACAAAACGGCGTATAATTGTATTGGTTTTGGGCATATTGCCCTGATTATAGCTATAAAAAATGATTTTTCATAAAAGAAAGGAACAGCACATTATGAGCTATACAACAGCATACAATGTTATCGACAAGGAAGCCGATAAGCTGATCGATCTGGCCCAGAAGATGTGGCACGAGCCTGAAACGGCATACAACGAGGTCAAGGCCTGCGCATGGCTGGCTGAGGCTCTTAAGGAATACGGATTTGAAGTAGAGACAGGCCTTTACGGCATGCCCACCTCCATCAGAGCTACATGGGGCAAGGGTCATCCCGTCATCGGTATTCTCGGCGAGTATGATGCCCTTCCCGGCATGAGCCAGAAGGTGCAGACAACTAAGGAAGCCGTTGTTTCGGGCGCTCCCGGCCAGGGCTGCGCACATAACCTGCTGGGCACAACCTCTCTCGGCGCAGTTCTCGGCATCAAGGCCGAGCTGGAAGAAAAGGGCCTTGAGGGCACAGTAGTATTCTATGGCTGCCCCGGCGAGGAAGTTCTGACCGGTAAGGCATTTATGGCACGCGAAGGCGCGTTCCGCGATCTTGACCTGGCATTCTCCTGGCACGGCAGCACAACTAACGAAGTAACAGACGGCATTATGACCGGTCTCAACAGCGCCATCTTCCACTTCAAGGGCCGCACAGCTCATGCCGGCGGCGACCCCTATAACGGTCGTTCGGCCCTCGACGCAGCCGAGATCATGAGTGTTGGCGCAAACTATCTCCGCGAGCACGTAACAGGTGATGTCCGCATCCACTATGTATACAAGGAAGCCGGCACAGCTCCCAACATCGTTCCCGACAAGGCATCGGTTTGGTATTATGTCCGCGCATTCAGCCGCGAAGCCATCGAAGATACATATAAGAGACTTATCAAGTGTGCTGAGGGCGCAGCTCACATGACCGAGACAGAGGTCGAGATCGAGTTCCTGGGCGGCTGCTACAACACACTCAATAACAAGGTGCTCATCAAGGCTTCTCACGATGCAATGCTCGAGACACCTCTTCCCGTATGGACAGAAGAAGAACTGGCATTTGCCGATGAACTCAACAAGCTCAGCCCCATGTATGACAACATGGTTCAGAGAGGCACAGCTCATCCCTCCATCCACAGCTCGGTGCTCGATATCCAGCACACCAACGGCTATGGCTCCACCGATGTCGGCGACGTTATGCACATCGTTCCCTGCGCTCAGGTAATGACAGCCACAAGCTCCATCGCCACACCCGGCCACAGCTGGCAGCTGACAGCCTGCGCAGGCCATTCTATCGGCCACAAGGGCATGATCTACGGCGCTAAGGTAATGGCAGCCGCAGCTATGAAGTTCTATGAGGACAAGGCTCTGGTCGAGGCTGCTAAGGCCGAGTTCAACGAGTCGATGAACGGCAAGACATATAATTGCCCCATCCCCAAGGAAGTACCCATTCCTCAGCCCCAGAAGTAATCGGAGATTACTTCCGGGGGCCCCGAATTAAATAGATTTTGCCGAAATAAATCCGGCAAAATCAGAGTGCCGAACTGTCGGCGCGATGCAGAAGCATCGTGGGACCCCAAATTAAATAGATTTGCGGTGAGTGAATCACTCGCAAATCGTACACCGCCATTCTGACCGGCGGCGAAGGGACACAAAACATAAATAGATATTGCCGGAGTGAATCCGGCAATATCGGAACGCCATTTAATTATTTGAGCATTTGAAATTTAAAATAAAAGGAGAAGAGAAAATGATCGGTTCTATCGCTATCGAAAAGATCAGAAATGAAAAAGAGACATTCATCGATCTCGCACAGAAGATGTGGGACAACCCCGAAGTAGGTTATAACGAAGTCAAGGCCTGCGCATGGACAGCCGAAGTCCTCGAAAAGTATGGCTTTGAGGTAGAAGTAGGCGCATACGACCTGCCCACCTGCGTAGTCGGACGTTGGGGCAGTGGTCATCCCGTGATCGGCCTGCTCGGCGAGCTTGATGCTCTTCCCGGCATGAGCCAGAAGCTCCAGACAACAAAGGAACCCGTCGTAGTCGGCGGTGCAGGTCAGGGCTGCGGCCACAACCTGCTGAACGTAGCCTGCCTCGCAGCAGCAGTCGGCATGAAGGCCGAGATGGAAGCCAAGAACCTGCCCGGCACAGTCGTATTCTATGGCTGCCCCGCAGAAGAGCTTCTGACAGGTAAGGTATTTATGGCCCGCAACGGCGCCTTCAAGGATCTTGACTGTGCATTTGCATGGCACGGCGGCAAGATGAACTCGGTAGGCCTTGGCGGCGGCAACGGCCTCAACAGCGCAACATTCCACTTCAAGGGTCGCACAGCCCATGCCGGCGGTGACCCCTACAACGGCCGTTCGGCTCTCGACGCATGCGAGATCATGAGCGTTGGCGCAAACTATCTGCGCGAGCACGTAACAGGCGACATCCGTATCCACTATGTATATAAGGAAGCCGGCACAGCTCCCAATATCGTTCCCGATAAGGCTTCGGTATGGTACTATGTCCGCGGCATGAACCGCAAGAACATCGAAGAGACCTATGCACGCCTTGTAAAGTGTGCCGAAGGTGCAGCTCATATGACCGAGACCGAGCTCGAGATCGAGTTCCACGGCGGCTGCTACAACGGCATGGCCAACGAGTATATGGCAAGAATGACACATGCTCTGATGGAAGAGATGGAGAAGCCTCAGTGGACAGAAGAAGAGCTGGCATTTGCCCACGAGCTCAACAATAACAGCGACCAGTATGCCACAATGAAGGCAAATGGCCAGCTGGAAGGCTGCCCCATCCATGATGGTGTTGCTCCTCTTGTTAAGAGAATGGGCGGCGGCGGTTCCACCGACGTTGCTGACGTTCAGCACATCGTTCCCTGCATCGGCGTAAACACAGCTACATGCAATCTCGCTGCTCCCGGCCACAGCTGGCAGATCACAGCCTGCGCAGGCATGGGCATCGGCTATAAGGGCATGCTGTTCGGCGCCGAGGTAGTTGCAGCTGCAGCTATCAAGATGATCGAAGAGCCTGAGCATCTTGAGGCAGCAAAGAAGGAGTTCGAGGAAATGATCAAGATCGAACCCTATAACTGCCCCATCCCCATGGATATCCCTGTACCTCAGCCCCAGAAATAACTTCGTTATTTCCGGGGACCCCAATAATAAATAGATTTGCGGCGAGTGAATCGTCCGCAAATCATGCGCCGCCATTCTGACCGGCGGCGAGGGACCCCGAAACTTAATAGATTTACTGCGGGGGCCCAACAACAG
>JAFQVZ010000275.1 GCA_017407765.1 Clostridia bacterium
CTTCTCGGTAAATAACATGCTCAGAGCCGAGTGTTATAAGCAGAGAATGGAAAAGGGCCTTTCCTTCCTCGAGTTTAACTACATGATCATGCAGTCCTATGACTTCTATCACCTGTATCAGAATTACGGATGCAATATGCAGTTCGGCGGTAATGACCAGTGGTCCAATATGCTTGGCGGCACCGAGCTTATCCGTCGTAAGCTTGGCAAGGACGCACACGCAATGACAATTACTCTGCTCCTCAACTCTGAGGGCAAGAAGATGGGTAAGACAGCATCGGGCGCTGTATGGCTTGATCCTAATAAGACATCTCCTTATGATTTCTATCAGTACTGGAGAAATGTAAGCGATGATGACGTCCTCAAGTGCATCCGTATGCTTACATTCCTGCCTCTCGAGCAGATCGACGAGATGGATAAGTGGGAGGGTGCTCAGCTCAATCAGGCTAAGGATATCCTTGCATACGAGCTGACAAAGCTTGTCCATGGGGATGAAGAGGCTGATAAGGCAAGAGAGGCTTCCAAGGCTCTGTTTGGTGCCGGCGCTGTTTCTGCCAATATGCCTTCAACTACTATTCCCGAGGCTGATTTCGGCGATGAAGGCCTTACAATCGTTGATATCATGGTCAAGTGCAAGCTGACAGGTTCTAAGGGCGATGCTCGTCGCCTTGTAGATCAGGGCGGCGTTATGGTCAATGATGTTAAGGTAACTTCGCCCATGCAGAAGTTTACTGCAGAAGATGTTAAGAAGGGTGACTTTGTCATCAAAAAGGGCAAGAAGACCTTCCATAAGGTGATCTGCGAATAATATTGGCTTTAGGCCTGCCGCCTTATTTCGGGGCGGCAGGCTTTGTGTATGAAAGGAAAAACTATGCAATATCGTATCAACCCCAAAAATGGAGACAAGCTTTCTGCTCTTGGTTATGGCTGTATGAGATTTACCAAAAAAGGTGCATTTATTGACCAGGAAAAGGCTGAAAGGGAAATGCTCCATGCTCTTGAAAACGGAGTTAACTATTTTGATACTGCTTACACCTATCCTGGAAATGAAGCTGCCGTAGGCAAGTTTCTTGCAAAGGGATACAGAGATAAGGTTTATCTTGCCACCAAACTTCCCCAATACCTTGCAAAAAGCTATGAGGACTTTGATAAGTTCTTTTATGAACAGCTTAAGCGACTGCAGACCGATCATATAGACTATTATCTGCTGCATATGCTTTCTGACTTCCACTCATGGGAGAGGCTTGTCGATCTTGGTATAAAAGAATGGATCGATGAAAAGAAAAAATCAGGGGAGATCATAAATATAGGCTTCTCTTATCATGGTGGGTCGGCCGGATTCATTGCGATAGTAGATGCATATGACTTTGATTTCTGTCAGATACAGTTCAACTATCTTGATGTTCACGGTCAGGCCGGCGAAACAGGTTTGCGCCATGCTGCATCAAAAGGGCTGCCTGTTATCATTATGGAGCCTCTTCGCGGCGGCAGATTGGTCTGGGGGCTGCCTCAAAAGGCTAAGACCTTCTGGGAAGAAGCATCTCCTAAAAGGAGCGCGGCAGAATGGGGTCTGCGTTGGATTTGGAATTATCCTGAAACAACAGTCATTCTTTCCGGAATGAACTCGATGGATCAGATAGATGAAAACATAAGGATCGCCGGAGAAGCTTTGCCCGGAATCATGCCTCAAAGTGAGCTCGAACTTTATGATGAAGCCCGAAAACTGATACGTGAAAATACAAAGGTTCCTTGTACAGGATGTTCCTACTGCATGCCCTGTCCTGCGGGAGTTGATATTCCTACTTGTTTTAATGCCATGAATGTACGAATGTCGGATGGTTGGTTCAACGGATTGCGCGAGTACATTATGTGCACTTCGCTTAAAACAAATCCTACAAACGCATCTAAATGCATCAAATGCGGAAGATGCGAGCAGCATTGCCCTCAGGGTATCAAAATCAGGCAGGAGCTTGAAAATATAACTCACGAACTGGAAGGCCCTGCTTATAAAATTGCCATGAAGGCGGCAAAGCTTGTGGCCAAGTTTTGATCAGTATCGGTTGAAGGAATATCCGTTTCATGTTATAATAAAGAGAATTAATTTGCAGCAGGGGGAGATAGTGTGAAAAAAAGAATATTCAGAATATCGGCTTTTTTAATATCACTGTGCCTCCTGATATCCTTTGGCGGCAGTGTAAATGCAGCTAAGAAAAATAATGACCCCATGATCAAGGTGGGACTCGCGTATGGAAATAATGCTATGCCGGGGCCAAAGCTTTTGAATATGTC
>JAFQVZ010000276.1 GCA_017407765.1 Clostridia bacterium
CATTTCGCCGCGTACCTATCGACAATCTCGCCGCTTTGGTCGCTCGACCCGTCATCGACAAGTATCAGCTGAACATTCTTTTCAAACCCAATCGTCTGCGCGATTACGCTTTCAATAGACTCGGCGAGGAAGCCAGCGACATTATACACCGCCATCACGACCGAGAACTTGAATTTATATTGCTTATCTTGAGCTTTCATATCATATACCATTTTTCGAATTACATGCTACCTGCTAGAACACCAAGTTTGCACAAGGAACCGCGTAGAGGTGATCGCCGAAACCAAGCACATCGGAACCTGTGTAAAGAACAATGCCTATAAATCGAGACGGTTTGAACTTGCCGGCAAACCAATTAATGTGCTTGAAATCGCCTCTGCCGATTGATGAGCCAGCATTAACTTCCACCGCAGCCGTAGCGCCGTCGTTGCGTTCGATTATGAAATCTATTTCTCGCTTTTCGCTATCGCGATAATGCGATATCTCATAATCGCCTGATAAATCGGCCTGCACCGCCAATTCGTGATATACCCAGCTCTCTGCCAGCTTGCTGCGGCCCTGGCCGCCCACCTTGCGGGGAAGATGAAGCTCTTCCTCTGTGAGGATGATGTCGGCCATATTGCGGGCGTGAGCCGAGTTCTGATCGATCATATCACCGATGCAGGTGTTCTCATCGCTGCCCTCCATGTTGTGGGCAATGGCTGTGTTGACAGCCTCGATATGGCGGATGCCTCTGCCGTTATGGTCGGCGCTTGCCAGAGTATTGATGCGAACGGCGGCATTGACCATGTCGGCTGTGCCCTCCGCCTCGGCATCAAGGTCGATCACGCTGGACTTGGGTGCCGACTGGAGAGGCGTGCCCTTATCGGCCGAATAGAAGGCCTGAGCAAGATACATTATCATGTCTGCGGCAGCTGCTGCGCCGCCGGAACCGCCTCCGCCGATGCGGTAGACGACAACATTATCGGTCTCTACGCGTTCGGCTGTCTGTGTCTGAAGCTTATCATTGCCTCCGAAAATGCGGGAAATAGTTCCCAGAATACCGTTTCTGTTGATTTCCATTGTGATACCTCCTGTTTAAAACTCTGTATAAGCTGCTGCTGCAGCGGTCGAAATGCCTGTAAAGAGCGCATAGCCAACGCCGTACCAGACTGCCCCGATGGGTACACCCTTAAGCACCATAAAGAACACGCAAAGTACAAGCGCTGCGGCAAATGCTGCTGCTCCCCAGATCACCTTGCCCGAAGGCTCGGTGCCGGGATTGATGGCTCTCTGAAGGCGCTTGAAGTATCCTGCAAACCAAAGTACATACACCAGTATGCCGGCTGCGCACTCGACTGTTATGCCGGTTTTGATATAGGGCTTCATGCTTTCTTCAACTGTCACTACCTTCACAGCACCCGAACTTACCATGAGTGCTGCGATGCCAAGCACGATTACGATCGCCATAAGGGAAACTGCGAATCTTTTCTTAACCTGTTTCATTTTTATTCCTCCTGTTATACTATCTTCTGCGTTTCTTCTTTTTCGAATTGGAGCCTGCAAAGGTAAAGGCTATGATAACCACCACTGCGGCTGCCGTGATCCCGACTGCTCCGTAAATCAATGCATCCCATCGGCCCGATGTGTCGGCAGGGCCGTTCAGCTTAATGCTGAAATGCTCGATATTCTTGGTGCTCGTTACACAGGAACCCAGGATGTTGTCCACATCGGTAAGGTCGAGTGTTCGGGCCAAAATATCGGTGCAGCCTGCCTTCCAAACAAGTCGGTTTTCGGCTGTTTCACTCTGGGGCAGCAGCGATGTCAGCGACTGGAACTCAAGAATTGTGGCGCTCTTTGAATCGACCCATCCGGTGCCGCTCTGAATATCGGCCACCAGATCAAACTCGATGGATGTCACACTTTCGGGATAAGCATCAATACCGGTGACTGTCAGATAAAGGCCGGGAGCCTCGCTTATGTATCCGTCATCAGCATTTTCTGTACGGACGGTGAGCTTGTCCACATACTTCATGTCAATGCTTATATTATGCTCGGGCTGTAGAACATCACCATTGACCTTCATGTTCTCTATCCTCACCTTCACATCTTCTTCTGACGCAAGAGGCGAACCCTCTTCGACTTCGGCATAGAAGGCGATCTTATATCCGCTTTCCTTTACCGTGTGATCTGTATTGTAATCAAACACCAGCTCCTCGCCTTCCACCGGTCTTGCATTGACCGTATAGTTAAGGGTCTCGCAGCTGCCGTTTGACATCTGCTTGTTCAGGCTGTCGACTATCTCGAAGCTGTTGATACCCGTATATCCGGGATACTTTTCGCCATTGACGTAAATGGCCTCATTGTAACTGATATTATCCGGCAGGCTTTCGTCAAATCTTGCGGCAAAGCTTTCAACATCCTGTGTAGGGCCAACAGCCACGATATACATGGCTGCCGAGCCACGGTATTTCTCAACTGTTCTGACGATGGTTCCCTCTGTGGAATAGGAAGGAAAACTCATGTTTCCGTTAAAGCCTTCACAGTCAAACTGGAAAAGCCTGAGCTCTACATTTTCCTTTTCGCAGAGGAGGTTTGCAAGCTCGGCTGCTATCTGAGAAGCACCGAAGCTGTTTTCCATCAGGTCGCTCATAATGATATTGAGATTGTCGGGATCAAGAACCTCATCCTCGAAGATCAGGCCGAGAGGACCTTTGTTATCAAGCTTGGGGATCTGATTATTCTGTGCAAAGGTATAAAGATTTTTGTCTGTAAAACATGCTCTCAGGTTTCGAAAATCAAAACTCTGCCAATGGAGCATTCCGACATAATTGCCATCCTTATCAAAGCTTCCATCCCTTATCTGAAGGGTGTATGCCTTGGGGCCGGATGCCGATTCACTCTGAAACAAAGCATGACATATACTTATGTACTGTGGGCTGGACAGAAACGAATAGGCCGTCTGGCTGTTCTCAAAAAAGATTCTCTCTTCACCCAAGGTAATGACAGGCTCTCTGTCTGTATCATTTTCTGTTTTGTTCTCATTAACAACTGCGTCATCGGGAACGACGGGCATATATTCTTCCACATCGCCGCTTTCGCTGAGTGTGGTGTTGGCAGCCTGGCCGGTATCTTCGGCATCTGCTCCCTCTTCCATTTCCTCATCGGCTCTTTGGGTAAATGCTCCGACCAGTTCCGCCACGCCGCAGCCCGCGAGCTGCATCATCAAAAGCAGCATCACGATCAAAGAAATCATTTTTTTCACTTTCTTTTTACCTCCTGTTTCTGCGTTATGGACGATAGTTGGGTCCTATCTTGATTTAATAATAACCTGCCCCCTTTTCCGCTTCAAAAGGGCGGTGGAGTTTCAAAGTCAACACCCTTTGGGGCATATTAAGGGAAAATTATTACAGCCATATCATCTCATATTTAAGATCTCCCCGCATTTTGCCGGCGGAGCTTTGATGTCGGAGAATGGCGCACTCCATTTTTGTTCTAACTTTCAGGCGTCAAATATGACGAATATTGCAGTTTTCAAGGTATTTTTGCAACTTTCTAGAGGCAAAATCGGCCATTTTTCGTTTTCAATCATACCTGCACAAAAACATGATCCAAACTTCGTAAAGTATGATTATTGAAGTTCTATACTGAAAGTGATATGATATAAACATCAAAAGGGAGTAGTTCAGCAGGAACAAAAACCTGCTGTGTGCACCGTCAGGACGGCCATTAAGTAAGGCCCGGACGCACAGAGATCGAAAGATTTTTACAAGACTTTTATCGCAGAGATCACCTCTGCCGATAAAAGTCTTTTTCTTTTTCAGCTGCCCCTGCGATATCATCGATGATCCTTCCCCGGGAACAAAAAGAGGAAAACAAAAGTGTATTTATTTGACAGGAGAAAATTATGGATTTCTTGTTATCACCTGCTTTTATCATTGGAGTCATTGCAGCAGTTATTCTGCTCGTTCTTCTGATACTCGGCTATCTGAAGGCACCGCCCGACACGGCATACATCATTTCTGGCCTCGGCAAAAAGAGGATCCTTATAGGTAAGGCCGGCTGGCGTGTACCCTTCTTCGAGCGTGTCGATAAGCTCTCGCTTAGAGTCATGCAGGTCGACGTAAAAACATCCGAAGCAGTCCCCACAAATGAGTTTATCAACGTATCGGTCGACGGTGTTGCCAACATCAAGGTGTCCAGCGACCCCGAGCTGCTTGAAAAGGCCTCGGAATCGCTCCTTGGCATGGGTCAGGGCGA
>JAFQVZ010000277.1 GCA_017407765.1 Clostridia bacterium
CGCTGATACTTATTGCTGTGGCTATTGCCTATACGGCGTACGGCGCGTGGAATGCCCATCATGTGCGCCTCGAAGAATACAAAGTGAAGGGCAAGGATATGCCGGCCATGACCATAGCGATGGTATCGGACATTCATCTTGGCGAACAGGTCGGCGCAGATGAAGTGGAAAGGATCGTCAGCCGCATAAATGAATGCGATGCCGACATCGTTTTCATGGTAGGCGATGTTTTTGATTCGGGACCCTCGAGGGTCAGGGATATCGGCCGTGTGGGCGAGCTTATAAGCTCGATAAAGAGCCGTAAGGGCGTATATGCCGTAATAGGCAATCACGACGGCGGTTTCCGCGGCGAAGAAGATCTTGCCGAGGAATATCTCGAAAGCTGGGGAGTGTCTGTTTTGCGCGACGAGGTGGCGAATGTGGACAATATCGACATCATAGGCCGCCGTGACAGTATAGAGCAGAGAAAGGACATCACACAACTGATGGAGCAGACAAACGAGGGAAGCTGCACCATCGTTCTCGATCACCAGCCGGGTGATCTTGAGGCGATATGCCGTGCAGGGGCCGATATGGTGCTTTGCGGACACACCCACAGGGGACAGATCTTCCCCGGCTGCCTTGTAACCGATGCCATGTTCAAGGTAGACTATGGCATGGATGAAGACAACGGATGCACCATGATAGTGTCGTCGGGCGCCGGAACGTGGGGTCCGAGGGTCAGGACCGGCTCGCAGAGCGAAGTTGTTAAGATCATTATAGAGTAAAAAGAAAGATCCTGCAATCATGCAGGATCTTTTTATGCTTATTTGAGTCTGTCGGGTCTTTTGCGCATCTGCAGGCCGCATACCATGCCCAGCGCTATATACATGGTGAGCACCGAGGTGCCGCCATAGCTGATGAAGGGGAGGGTGAGGCCGATTACCGGCATGATGCCGAGGCACATGCCCAGATTGATGAGGATCTGCACCATGAACATTCCCGAGATACCGACGCACATGAGATAACCGAAGCGGTTGTCGGCGCCATAGGCATCGTGGAAGATCTTCCATACAAGCATCGACAGGATGAGGATGACCACGACTCCGCCCACAAGGCCCCATTCTTCACAGATCGTGGAGAAAATAAAGTCGGTGTGCTTGGAGGGGAGGCGTTCGTACTGGGTCATGGTGCCCTGCATATATCCATAGCCGAACATCTGGCCGCCGCCAACGGCTGTCATGCTGTAGATGCCGTGCCTTGCCTTTTCATAGTCGATCATGGGGTCGAACAGGACGAGTATTCGCGTCTTGTGATAGCCTTTGAGGAAATATTTCCATATTGGCACCAGCGATGCACAACCTGCGGCACACAGCGGAAGAAATATCTTCATAGACATACCCGATGCGAACAGCATGATGATGAAGATCAGGACATAGGAGAGGGCAACACCAAGGTCGTGGGAGATGACATATACCGCCGCGACCGTCGACAGCATGTGGAAGCCCAGCTGGAGCAGCGAAGCGAGACGGTCGAGCTTGTCGCGAAGGATGTAGAAGTGGCGCGAAATGGTGAAGATGAATATCAGCTTGCCGATCTCGCCCGGCTGGATGCCGAGGGGGATGGGAATGCCGAGGTCTTCAAGACGGATCCAGCTGCGGTTGCCGGTGTTGCCCTCGGAGCCAAGAAAATAGAGACTCAGCTGAAAGAGAATATTGAAGATATAGGCATATATCCACAGATCGCCGAACTTGTCGAGGTCGATGGCCGACACGACAAAGAAGGCGACGATGCCCAGCACAACGGCCAGCAGCTGGATTATCATGAACTGATTTGTGCCGAAGCTCAAAGTGGCGCTTCGTATGGCCACAAGGCTTATGACCGAGCAGGCTATGGCGATGGCAAGCAGCCCGAGGTCGCATTTTTTAAGATACTGCCCGAAGGAAGTGAGAAGTGATTTTATCATAGAGTTTCCGTTTCAAATGAGGGGTTTAAAAGCTTTACACTATATTTTATCACCTTTTTCATGCATATTCAATCGTTTGGAGGGTCGCCGGAAAAAGCTTTACATTCCGAGGGACAGCCAAGTTTTGTTTTCCCCCCTTTCAATAATCGTCGAAAGGTGGTACAATAACATAAATGATGACATCATTTAAGGAGAATACGGTTTTGGAAAAAGAGATATACACCACTTGTTCGCCTGAAGAGACCGAAGCTCTCGGCGCAGCCATTGCCCTCAAGGCAGAGGGATATAAGGTCATTGCCATGTTCGGCGGCCTCGGAAGCGGCAAGACGGCCATGACACGCGGCATTGCCCGTGCTCTTGGATGCACAGATCAGGTCTCGAGCCCTACATATACGATCGTAAACGAATACAGGGGCAGGCGCAAGGTCTGTCATTTTGATATGTACCGCATCGACAGCGAGGAAGGCCTTTGGGAGATCGGCTGGGAGGACTATCTTGAAAGCGGAAGCCTCTGTGTTGTAGAGTGGAGCGAGAATGTCATTTCGGCTCTGCCCAGAGAAACACTCAAGGTCACCTTCGAAACATTGGATGACGAGACGAGAAGGATAACGGTGGAAAACTTATGAGATTACTTGCAATAGATACATCGGGAAGGATCGCATCCTGTTCCCTTTATGAAGACGGCGTTGAGATCGCATCCTGTGTCAAGGATTCGAACCTCGATCACAGCCGCACTATCCTGCCTCTATGCCAGGATATGCTTAAGGAAAAGGGCCTTGAGTTCAAAGACATCGATGCCTTCGCCGCATCGGTAGGCCCCGGTTCGTTCACCGGCATCAGGATCGGTGTTGCCGCAGTAAAGGGCTTTGCGCTGGCGGGAAACAAGCCTGCCGCAGGCATTTCGAGCCTCGAGTCGGCCGCGGTTATGGTAGAGGATCACAGCCTTATCTGTTCGCTTATCCGCGCAAGGGAAGACGAGTATTTTTACGGTTTCTTCCGCAACAGCAAGGACGGATTTTTCAGAATATGCGCCGATAATGTCCTTACCGGCAGCGAGATAAAGGGTCTGCTCTACGGCGCCAACTGGGTGCTGTGCGGCGACGGCGCCGAGGATTTCCTGAGGCTTCATCCTCACAAGGAAGAACACGTCAGGAACTCCGGCGTTGTTCAGAGTGCATCGGGCGTTGCCAAGTGCGCATGGGATATGGCTCAGTATGACGAGCTGGTTGACGGAAATGATATCGTGCCTGTTTATCTTAAAAAGACACAGGCTGATAGAATGAGGGAGGTAA
>JAFQVZ010000278.1 GCA_017407765.1 Clostridia bacterium
ACCTTCTCTGATCTTGTCAAAAAAGCCCATTTCTGTTTCATCCTTTCAAATCAGCTTAATTTGATATTGAGCTTGCTCTCGACCTCTCTTATATCGAGCTTGAGCAGCTTTGTTACGCCCTGTTCCTGCATGGTGGCTCCGTAGAGGATATCGCTGCCCTCCATGGTGCCGCGCCTGTGAGTGATGACGATGAACTGTGTGGATCCGCAGAGCTTGTTCATATACTCCAAGAACCTGCTGACATTCATCTCGTCAAGAGCCGCATCGATCTCGTCCAGCACGCAGAAGGGGGTGGGACTTACCTTTATAATGGCAAAATACAGCGCAATGGCAACAAATGCCTTCTCTCCGCCCGAAAGCAGCGATATTACGCGCTGGCCCTTGCCGGGCAGCTCCACACTGATATTTATTCCGCACTCAAGGACATTCTTCTCGTCCTCCAGCTCAAGGCTTGCCCTGCCTCCGCCGAAAATATCGGTAAAGGTCTGCGAAAAGGCCCTGTCGATCTGTTTGAACTTCTGAACGAAGGCCTCCTGCATGCTGCCGGTCAGCTGCCTGATCACCTGAGTGAGGTCGGCCTTGGCCTTTTCAAGGTCGTCGCGCTGAGCGCTCAGGAACTCGTATCTCGAGCTGACCTCGTCATATTCCGCAACGGCGCCGAGATTTACGCTGCCCAGCGAACGTATCTGTGCTCTGAGCTCCGAAATCCTCTTTGCGGCATATTTCTGCTCGACCGTACGTCGGCAGAGTTCCTTTGCGGTGGTGCGCGTCAGCTCGTAGGATTCCCACAGCTTGTCAAGAAGTCCCTTCTCCTCGGCAATGAGCTGGTCACGCTTATGTTCAAGGCTGCTTCTCAGCCTTTCCTGATTAACTATATCGTTATTCTTGGTCTGTATGTCTTTTTCCGTCTTTGTTCGCTTGCCTTCAAGCTCCAGTCTTTCGCCGGTCAGCTTTTCGATATGTCCCTCGGCCTTAAGCCTGAGGCCCTCATTATCAGCGATAAGCCTCTTCTGCTCTTCAATGGCCGCCGTCAGCTCGGTTATGCTCTTTTCCGATTCTCCAAGCTGATCTTCCTTGTCCTGAAGCTCCTGCGCCGCTCCTCTGAGCAGTTCCGAGATCATAGCCGCCGAGTCCTCGGCTGCCCTTATCTCGCCCGCAAGGGTGCTGCTCTCAAGCCTGAGCCTGCCTAGCTCTTCGCTAAGCCTGCCGGCCGCTGCCACATCGGTCTCGGCATCCTTGAGCAGCTCATCGAGCTGAGCCCGCAGACTGCTTCGCTTATCGGCAAACAGCTTTGCCTCTTTTTCGAGGTCGGCCAGCTTATTCTTAAGCTCAGTGCGCCTTGCCGCGCATTTTTCGGTCTCGCTGTCATAGTCGGCCATAAGCCTTTCGGTGGCCTCGACCGCAGCCTGACACCTGCTGTATTCGGCATTCTCTTCAGAAAGCTTTTCGTCCACAAGCCTGAGCTCGGCCTCGGCTGCCTTGCGGCGCGATGCCAGATCATTGAGCTCGCGCTGTGCCTTTTCCATAGCCGAGCGCGCCGCCGCGAGCTCTTCCTTCGCTTTGCCAAGTCTCTCTTCAAGCCTGTCGATCTCATTGGATCTCGAAAGGACGCCGGTGCTCTTTACGGTGCTGCCGCCGGTCAGGGCGCCGCCTGCACTAATGAGCTGGCCGTCCAGTGTAACGATCCTGAAGGCATATTTATGCTTTCGGCCCATCTCGATGGCCCTGTCGATATTGTCGACGATAGCCGTTGTGCCGAGAAGGCTGGAAATGATATCGCTGTAAAGCTTATCACTTGCCACCAGGTCGTTTGCATATCCGCAGAATCCGCGCTCGCCCTCAAGGGCGCTGCGGCTCTTCCAGCGGGGTTTTATCGATGTTACGGGCAGGAAGGTCGCCCTGCCGAAGTTATTTGATTTAAGATATCCGATGGCTGCCTTGGCACAGTTCTCGTCATCGGTGACGATGTTCTGCATCGCATTTCCCAAAGCAGTTTCGATAGCTACCGAATATTTATCATCGGTTTTGATAAGAGTAGAAAGGGGGCCGTGAATGCCTCTGAGCCCGCTTCCCGCCTGAGCGATCTTTTTTACCGCAAAGGAGAAACCGTCAAGGTCGCGCTCCATTGCCTTGAGCATATCGAGGCGATCGGCTCCGGCATTGTATTCACGCTCCAGCCTGTCGAATGCCGAGCGCGTCTTCTCTGCCTTATCCTCCCTGACCTTTGCCATCATGTCATAGCCGCCAAGTGTGTTAAGGGCACTCTCGCGCTGAGCCCTGATCTCTTCAAGCCTCTCGTGGCTCTCTTCAAGGGCTTCCTGATGGCGTGAGAGCCTGTCCTGGGCCTCCTTGCGCTGCCAGAAGATCGACTCGCCCCGGCTGGCAGTTTCCTCAACAGCGGCGTTGACCGACATTATCTCGGCCAGCTTGCCGTGTTCTTCTTCGGTTGCCTGCGACAGAGCCGCACGCATACCCTCTATCCTGCCCTCGGTGTCGCCCGACTGCTTCCGGGCCTCTTCTATCTCGTCGAGCAGAGCCTCGAGCTCGCTCTTTTTAGCGGCATACTTTGCCTCAAGCTCAGCTTTAAGATCATTCTTTTCGCCGAGCCTTGCCTCAAGCTCGGCCTTGCGGCTCTCGCGCATCTCGACCTCGCGTCTTCCGCTTTCAAGGCCAAGATTTGCATTTTTAAGTTCGCTCTGAGCAACCGCAAGGTTCGACTCGCACTCGGCAAGCCTCTCCCTTATTTCAGCAAGGGCATTTCTTGCCTCTTCCAGCTCAACATCCTTATTCCGGATCTTTTCGCTCAGCTCGCTGCTTTTCTCATAGCTGCGTTCAAGCTCGCTCTTGCGCGATGCCAGCAGCCTCTCGGCATTGTCATGGTCGATCTTAGCCGTCTTTATAAGCCCCTCGAGCCTGTCAAGCTGGCTGACCGCCAAAGCGACCTCTATATCGCGCAGCTCGTCACGCAGAAGCAGGTATTTTTTCGCCTTCTCGGCCTGCTCTTTAAGCGGAGCAACTCTCGTCTCCAGCTCGCCGATGATATCGCGCAGCCTGACAAGGTTCTCCTCCGCCTTCTGAAGCTTGCGGTCGCTCTCTTCCCTGCGCAGGCGCACCTTGCTTATGCCGGCCGCCTCTTCAAAGATCTCGCGTCGTTCGGCGCTCTTTACCGAGAGGATCTCGTCGATCCTGCCCTGACCGATCATGGCATATCCGTCGATGCCCAGGCCGGTGTCCATAAACATCTCGCGGACATCCTTGAGCCTTGCCGCGCGGCGGTTTATATAGAACTCGCTTTCGCCCGAACGATAGTACCTTCGGGTGACGGTGATCTCGTTATATTCAAGAGGTATCGAGCCGTCGCTGTTATCAACCGTGATCGAGACCTCGCAGAAACCCATGCTGCTGCGCTTGCGTGTGCCGCCGAAGATAACGTCTTCCATGCGGCCTCCGCGCAGAGTCCTGGCCGACTGCTCGCCCAATACCCAGCGAATGGCATCGGAAATATTCGATTTGCCGCTGCCGTTGGGACCTACTACAGCGGTGACGCCATCGGAGAAAGTAAGCAGAGTTTTATCAGGAAACGACTTAAAGCCCTGAATTTCTATCGCTTTTAAACGCACCGCTGCACCTCTTTTCATTAAATATTACGTGTTCACATAAAAATTCAGTTTATTATACCAATTTTCACAGCTTTTTTCAAGAGGGACAGCCTATATATAGTCATCCATTGATAACCTTTTCAAATCAAACAACATCTTTATATTGAATTATCGTATATTATTTGACGATGCCTATGTACCGGTGTTATCCTTTGTGCACTATTTGCAAGGCAAATGAAATCTGAAGAAAAAGGAAAGAATTATGAACAAAAGCAACTCCGCTAAGGATCAATCACTGAGTTTTATCCAGGGATTGGCCATTGTTGTCGGCATGATCATCGGCTCGGGTATCTTCCTTAAGCCCAGCATCGTTCTTCGTGATGCCGGCAGCACCACAATGGCACTGGCCGCATGGGTGATCGGCGGCATAGTCACTCTCGCTTCGGCCCTCTCCATTGCCGAGATCGCCTCCAACATCCCTCTCGCAGGCGGACTCTACACCTATCTCGAAAAGCTCTACAGCGATAAGCTGGGCTTCCTTCTCGGTTGGGTCCAGTCGGTCATCTCCTACCCTGCCTCGGTAGCGGCTCAGGCCATCGCCTTTGCCACGTATTCCGCCTATTTTATCCCCATGACAACATGGCAGCAGCGCATGCTGGGCATCGGCGTTCTTGCCCTTCTGCTTGTTCTCAACATCATCTCTACCCGCTGCGGCGGCATCATTCAGGTCGCTGCCACCGTCGGCAAGCTGGTCCCCGTCATTGCAATACTCGGCATCGGCCTCGTAAGCGGCCAGGCTCCCGGCGCATCGGGCCTTTCTGCCGAGCTTATCGGCGGCACCTCGCCCTCTCTTTCCGCAGCCATCCTTGGCACCCTTTGGGCTTATGACGGCTGGATAGGCGTTACCAATATGGCAGGCGAAATGCGCTCGCCCAAGAAGAACCTTCCCCGAGTCATTTCCATCGGCATTATCTTCGTCATCGTGGTTTATGCCCTCTTCAACATCGTTCTGTTCAACACTCTGCCTGCAGAACATATTGCATCCACAGGCACTCCCGGTTCCGATGCGGCGGTCGCCCTGTTTGGCGAAAGCGGCGCAGCCTTCCTGACGGCCGGCATCATGGTGTCGGTGTTCGGCGCCCTCAACGGTTATCTTATGACTGCGGCCCGTGTTCCCCAGTCGATGGCCGAACGCGGCCAGCTCCCCATGAGCGGCCTTTTGGGCAGACTCCATCCCCGCTTCGGCACTCCTGCCAACGCCCTTATCATGCAGTCGATCCTCGCTGTTGTATATATCCTTTCAGGCTCCTTCAACGCGCTCACCGACCTTCTGATCTTCGTTCTGTGGATCTTCTTCACCCTCGGTGTCATCGGCGTGTTCATCCTTAGAAAGAAGGGCATGTCCTCAAGCGATAACTACCGCGTTCCCCTCTATCCCATCACTCCCGTCGTCGGCATTCTGGGCAGCATCTTTATTCTGGGCAGCACCATGATCGATGCTCCCGTCAGGAGCCTTATAGGCCTCGGCGTCACCCTCCTCGGCCTGCCCGTTTACAGCTGGCTCAACAAGAAGAAATAAAATATCAACAGTATAGCCCCGATCAACCGGATCGGGGCTATTTTTTCATATCGCTTGAGAGCA
>JAFQVZ010000279.1 GCA_017407765.1 Clostridia bacterium
ACCTTCAAGGTACATGAGTTTGTCAATGAGAAAAAGCCTAAGACTGCCGTTATTGCAGGCGGCGGCTTTATCGGCCTTGAAATGGCTGAGAACCTCTGTGAGCTGGGCATTGAAGTAACCCTGGTTGAGCGTCTCGAGCAGGTGCTGTCGCCTCTCGATGCCGATATGGTGTCGCAGATCCACACGCTTCTCCGCAGCCACGGCATCAATCTCAAGCTGGGCAGCAGCATCGAAGGCTTTGAGCAGGACGGCGAATGTATTAAAACATTGCTCAAGGATGAAGAGCCCGTCTGTGCCGATATGGTGCTTATGGCTATCGGTGTAACTCCTGACACCGCTCTTGCAAAGGCAGCAGGATTTGAACTGGGAATCAAGGGTTCTATCGTTGTTAATGACAAGATGGAGACATCGCTGCCCGATATCTATGCAGTAGGTGATGCCGTTCAGGTAAAGCATTTTGTTACCGGCAATGATGCCCTTATTTCGCTGGCCGGCCCTGCCAACAAGCAGGGACGTATCGCAGCCGATAATATCTGTGGCAGAAACAGCAGCTTTGGCGGCGCGCAGGGTTCTTCGGTGATCAAGCTGTTTGATATGACGGCAGCATCCACAGGTATAAATGAAAAGGCAGCCAAGGAGGCGGGTATCGACTATGATAAGATAGTTCTGTCGCCTGCATCCCATGCCGGATATTATCCCGGCGGCAAGGTGATGACCATGAAGGTCATCTATGAGCGTGATACACTCAGGCTGCTTGGTGCACAGATCGTCGGATACGACGGCGTAGACAAACGCATAGATGTCCTTGCAACGGCTATCCACTGCGGCATGAAGGGCGATGAGCTGGCCGAACTCGATCTTGCCTATGCACCTCCTTATTCTTCGGCTAAGGATCCCGTAAATATGGCCGGATTCATGATCGAAAATATTGCGGGCGGCCTTGTGAAGCAGTTCCATTGGCATGATGTGCCCAACCTGCCCCGCGATGGCAGCGTAACGCTTCTTGATACAAGAAAGCCCGTTGAATATGAGAAGGGTTATGCCGAAGGCTTCGTTAATATCCCGGTTGACGAACTGCGCGAGAGACTTGGCGAGATCGACCCCGAAAAGCCTGTTTATGTCATGTGTCAGAGCGGCGTAAGAAGCTATATTGCCACAAGGATACTCATGCAGAACGGATTTGACGCATATAATTTCTCGGGCGGCTACCGTTTTTATGAGATAGTCACCAAAGAAATGCTCGCAAGCCGAGAGAGCTTCCCCTGCGGCATGGATAAGAAATAAATAGCGATTATGATAAGTCCCTCTTCTTATTTTTCGAGGAGGGACTTATTTGTGATTAAGTCACAGAATATAGTATACACATTGAGTATACTATAACCATAAAAAACAAAAACACAGGAGGTACTTACTATGAAGAGACTTGAATATAAGGTTGCAGTTATCACAGGCGGAAGCCGCGGCATCGGATATGCCACAGCTCAGGCATTCCTCAGAGAAGGCGCAACAGTTATTATCGCTGCAAGCTCGCAGGCATCGGCCGATAAGGCTGCCGAGCAGCTGAGACAGGAGTTCCCCGAATCGACAGTTGGAGCTATCAGCCCCAATCTTGCATCCCTTCAGGAGGTAAGAGATGCTTTCAAGTATATCCGCGAAGAATTCGGATGTGTTGACATCCTTGTAAACAACGCAGGTGTTTCCGAGAGCACACCCTTCACAGAGTATAGCGAAGAGGCCTTTGACAGGGTTATGGACCTCAATGTAAAGGGTATATTCAACGCCACACGCGCTGCAAGCGAATGTATGCTTGACAGAGGTTCGGGTGTTATCCTCAACACATCTTCCATGGTAAGTAAATATGGTCAGCCCAGCGGCCTCGCATATCCCGTTTCCAAGTTTGCCGTAAACGGCCTGACAGTCTCGCTGGCGCGCGAGCTGGGTCCCAAGGGCATCCGAGTAAACGCAGTTGCCCCCGGCATCACAGAGACCGATATGATGAAGCAGGTTCCCAAAGAGGTCATCGAGCCTCTGATCGCTCAGATCCCCCTCAGGCGTCTTGGCCAGCCCGAAGATATTGCAAATGCATTCGTATTCCTTGCATCGGATGAGGCATCTTATATCACAGGCGTAGTCCTCAGCGTCGACGGCATGGCAAGAAGCTGATATTTAAAGTCCATTACTTTTCCCATATCCCATAAAACAGCCAAGGCTCTGTATGGTATCCATACAGAGCCTTGGTTTTATTCATCAAGTTCTTCAAGCTTTTCAATATCGATTATTTCGATGCATCCGCGGCTGAGCTTTACAAGTCCGTCAGACTGAAAGGTACGCAACATACGTGTGACCACTTCGCGTGCAGTTCCTATATGACCGGCGATAGCTTCGTGAGTTATTTTAAGGGTAAGCGAGTCCTCAATAGCGCTTTCGTCCAAAAGAAAATGTGCGAGGCGGCGGTCGATGCCTTTCCACAGCACCTGCTGAGCCATCCACATGATATCGGTCATGCTGGCAGCAAGCAGCCTGTTTGTATAGTTGGCAAGGGGGGCCGATTTTTCAACAAGCTGACGGTATAGCTGGGGAGGGATGACCCAGAACTCGCTGTCTTTTTCTGCGGACAAATATATATCGAAGTTTATGCTGTTCATTATGCATGATGCCGAGAGTATGCTTATATCGTGGCCAAACAGGCGTGCAACGGTCATTTCGCGGCCGTCTTCGGAAGTTATGTATTCTCTCAGCTGTCCCGACCGAACAACGACGACGCCTATGCAGCTGTCTGATCCGGCGGTTATCAGTGTTCCGGCAGGCACCCTGCGCAGAACAGTTTCATTAAGCAGGGCTTCCTGTTCAGAGGCTGTAAGTTTATTGAAGACAGAAAAATATTTCCCAAACGACATAGCTTTATCACCTCATTTATAAAATTATACCGCTATAAAATGGTGAAGTCAATCGGCCCTGAGATATATGTTTTTTACGGTTTCTATTGACAAACTCTCCTTTAATGTGTAAAAGTATATTGAGGAAAGGGGAGAGAGCATGAGTCTCAAAAACAAGTATAATCTGATGTATTTTCTGTTCTGCCTTGTTGGCTGCTGCATCGGCGGTTTCGTGGCAGTATTTCTTCAGTATAAGGGCGTTTCAAACACACAGATAGGAATCGTAACCGGAGCAGGCTGCGTTTCATCCATCTTTCTGGGCCCCTGGTTCTCGTCGCTTATTATGAAGATCGATAAGCTGACGGCTCACAAGCTCATCTATGGCATTTATGGATATATAGCGGTCATGTTCACATTTGTGGCATTTTCGCCCCTGCCGGCAATCGTTGTTATGGGTCTGTATATCTCCATGCATGCCCTTTACACCTGCTCGGCCTCCTTTATGCAGGTTATTGCCAGCGGCTATGTTCAGGACGGCGAGGACATCAATTTTGGCCTTGCTCGCGGCCTGGGAAGCACATCGTGGGCCATCACCAGCCTCTGTGCAGGCTCGATCATTGATATGTTTGATCCCCGTGTTCTGGCAATTGGCTTTGTGATCTTCACTGTGCTTATGTTTGCAGTTATGCGCTCGATGCCCGAAACAAAGGTGCAGGGCAAAAAGGGCGAGAAAGGCGGCTCGATCGGCCATATCATCAAGACATATCCTTCCTATTTCATGGCTCTTATGGGATACGCCCTTTGTATGGCGGCAAGCTCGGCGCTGGGCACCTATCTGCCCAATATTGTAAAGAGTCTTGGCGGAACAACGTCGACCTTCGGTGTTGCGGCTTTCTGTTCGGCCTTCAGCGAGCTGCCGGTTATGGCCTATGCATCCAAGCTGATGAAAAAAGTCGATTCCATGACACTTATGGCTATTGGCGGCATCGCATACGTTGCGCGTACATTTATTATATGCTTTGCACCCAGCGTGCCGGTCCTTTTGGTTGGTATGATGTTTCAGAGCATATCCTACGGCCTTATAACGGCAGTCATCACATACTATGTTATTTATAACCTGGCACCAAAGGATCAGGTGATGGGTCAGACAATGATCGGTATGTTCACAAGCGGCTGCGGCTCCACCATCGGCAATGTTCTTGGTGGTGTTCTTCAGGATACATTGGGCCTCAGCGCCATGTATGCTTTCTCCTGCACACTTATCGTTGTGGGCGCCGGAGTTATCATCGCAGCAAAAATGAAAGATGGCAAGGGTGGCAAGATCGCAAGCCGTGCCGAACTTTTGCTGAAACTCCACGGCAAAAAATAATAGGTTTGAAAAACGCTTTCCTTATGGAAGGCGTTTTTTAATGCCCCATGATGCAATGGGGCAGAAGATGTGGTATAATCCACTTATAAGTCACGGCTATATCATCACATAAAGGAGTTAAAGCTATGTATCTTGCAAAAATGAACTATCTCGAAGTTGAAGAATATCTCAAGAAGAGCGACACCATCGTTATCCCTGTGGGCAGCCTTGAAAACCACGGCAAACACATGCCTCTGGGCACCGATACCATGATCCCCGACAAGATCGCCGAGTATCTTAATGAGCGCTCCGATCTTCTTATCGCCCCCACGATCAATTATGGCGCGACCGACGACCTCTGCGGCTTTGCAGGCACGGTTTCTCTGGGTGTAGAGGGCCTTATTTCGCTGCTGCGCACCATTTGCGACCAGCTTTACCGTTATGGCTTCCGCCATTTTATGATCCTCAACGGTCATGGCGGCAACAATGCCTCCATCCAGGCTGTAGGCATGCATCTTTACCGCAAGGGCGCTTATCTTGCAAACCTCAACTGGTGGCTTATGGCAGGTCAGCTGAACCCCAACTGGGCAGGTGGCCATGGCGGCGGCGAAGAGACCGCAGGCGTTATGGCGGTCGACCCTTCGCTCATCAAGTATGAGTATATCGATCTTCCCGAGGGCATCAGAAATGATGTTTCCGACGAACTGCCCTCCGGCGCATGGACCAATGTCAACTTCAAGGGCGCTGCCGTAACCATCCCCCGCGAGATCAAGGATATCACCGATAACGGCTGGCTGACCCATGCTTTCAAGAACGATCCTCCCACCAAGGCAACCGCCGAGTGGGGCACCGAGATGCTCAAGACCATGGCCGATTATATAGCCGAGTTCGGAGAGGCATTCGGCAGAGCGCCCCTGCCCGAGAAGCAGGACTGATCTTATCCTGACAGACGGAGAATAATATGCTTTTATCAGCAGAACATATTTCCATAAACTATGGCATGCGCCAGCTTGTCGATGATGTTAATTTCTATCTCAGCGAAGGCGACAAAACGGGAATCATCGGCATAAACGGCACGGGTAAGTCGACCTTCCTCAGGGTGCTTGCCGGCGAGACCGAGGCCGACGGAGGCAGCGTTACACGCAACCCCAATGTTCAGATCAGCTTTCTGCCTCAGAACCCCGTTATGAACGACGAGGCCACCGTTCTTGAGCAGGTTTTCCTGCACTTCCCGTCAGAGTTCCGCGAGCTCAACGAGTATGAGGCCAAGACCATGCTGACAAGGCTGGGAATAACCGATTTTGAACAGAAGGTGGGCACGCTCTCGGGCGGACAGCGCAAGAGGGTAGCCCTTGCGGCGGCTCTTATCCATCCGGCCGACATTCTTATCCTCGACGAGCCCACCAACCACCTTGATGCCGAAATGACGGCATGGCTCGAGAATCATCTGCGTCAGTTCAAGGGCGGCATAATCATGGTCACCCACGACCGTTATTTTCTCGAGCGAGTCGTAAACCATATCACCGAGCTGAGCCGGGGCAAGCTTTATCACTACGAGGCCAATTACTCGAGGTATCTCGAGCTCAAAGAGCAGCGCGCCGAAATGGCCGAGGCCAGCGAACGCAAGCGCCAGTCGATACTCCGAGTCGAGCGCGAGTGGATTATGCGCGGATGCCGTGCGCGAACCACCAAGTCCAAGGAGAGGATCGCAAGGTATGAAGAGCTGCTGGGCAGGGAGGCCCCCGAGAAGGACGAGACGGTTCAGATGGCGGCGGCATCCTCGAGGCTGGGCAAAAAGATAATCGAGCTCAGGAATGTTTCGAAGTCCTTTGACGGCAGGGCTGTCATAAAAGATTTTTCGTATAATCTTCTGAGGGGCGACCGAATAGGTGTTGTAGGCCGAAACGGCGCAGGCAAATCGACCCTCCTTAAGATGATCGCAGGTTCGCTTGCCCCCGACTGCGGCGAGGCCGACATCGGCGTTACGGTAAA
>JAFQVZ010000280.1 GCA_017407765.1 Clostridia bacterium
ACTGCCGAGCGCCCCCTTGAACGGGTCATAATCCGAATGGCGGAGGTGCGGGGATGATAAAGCTCAGGCAGGCCATAGTTGTCGAAGGCAAATATGATAAAATAAAGCTGGGACAGATATTTGATGCTGTCATTGTAGCTACCGAAGGTTTTGGTCTCTTTAATGACACTGAAAAAGTAGAGTATCTAAGGATGCTTGCGCACACCTGCGGGATAATTGTGTTTACCGACCCCGATGGTGCCGGTCTTGTGATCAGAAATCATATCAAGAGCATCATAAGCGAGGGCGAGGTATATCACGCGTATATACCTGATATACCCGGCAAAGAGAAGCGCAAGCGAATCCCGGGTAAGGAAGGACTCCTTGGTGTTGAAGGGGTCGACAATCAGCTTATTATCGATGCTGTAATGTCATGTGGTATATATGAAGACAGGGAAGAGCATGAGAAGATCACCAAGACCGATATGTATGAACTTGGCTTCTCAGGAAGGAAAGACAGCGCCGAACGCAGGCAGAAATTGATCAAAAAAATGAAACTGCCGTCAAATATAAGCACAAACGGATTGCTTGATGCGATCAATGCAATGTTTGATCTGGCGGAGTTTCTTGACTTTGTTATGGATCTGTTTTCAGAATAAGAAAAAGCTCATGGTAAAAACCATGAGCTTTTAATTTTGCCTTATGTAAGATTAAAAGAGTGTGCCGGAACCTACATAGTGAGAAGAATAGTAGGAACTGTTCATCGAGTCATAGCAAACTGTCTTGCCGGGACGGGGAGCATGAATAAAGTTGCCGCCGCCAACATAGATTCCTACATGACCGATCGACGAGCTGCCTGCATAGTTGGAGAAGAAGACCAGATCGCCGGGCTGAAGCTCGGACTTCGAGATCTTTGTTACCTTTGTATACTGGCTGGACGAAGAATGGGGAAGGCTGATGCCGAACTGCTTGTAGACATACTGTGTGAAGCCCGAGCAGTCAAAACCATTGGGTGTTGTGCCGCCATAAACATAACGGCAGCCGAGCAGGGTAGAAGCATAATCGGTGATGGCGCTGCGTGTTGTGACTGCACCGGCATTGACCGAAGATGTGCTTGTAGAAGAAATTGTGTTTGCAACTACTTCAACATAATCGGGATGAATATAGCCCTTATAGCTGGCTGTTTCGATCTTAAACCAACCGCTGTTGATGCCGATGATATTAACTGTTGCACCCTTGGAAAGGCGGGAAACGATGTCACCGGAGGTGGAAGGAGCACTTCTGACATTCAGGATATCTGTTGTGACCTTAGCTGCGCCGGGCTGAACGTTCATGATGTCGGAAAGCTCTACATAATCTTTGCTGACAAAACCGTTCTGGCCGTTGTAAGCAACCTTATACCAACCATCGAGTTCATCAAGAACAGCAACTCTGTGGGTATTGGGGATCTGTGTTATAACAGATGCATTAGTTGTTGCCTCGGCTCTGAGGTTGAGGGAAGATCCTACCTTGATCTCGCCGCCCTTTACATCATAAGCATTGGCGGAAAGAGCCAGGCAGGCCGAAATGATAAATGTCAGGAAAAATGTCTTCTTAATACGTTTGAAAAATGCCATATATAACCTCCGGGGATAGGGTGACCTTTATTTGGAAGAGAGAGATCTCTCCAGCCAGATGGAAGCAATGTCCATTGCATTATAAAGGCCGTTCTTTGTGGACGACTTGATAACTTTGTCTTTAGGACTGATATCGGGGTCTGTCAGCTGAAGCTGGACAGAGACACTTTCGGCTACATCAAGATCGCCGACCTTCTTGGCCGAGAGAATCTGAAGCACTGCAATATACTTATCGCTCATGCTGCCGTAATAAATGGTGTTGTCCTTTCTGATAAGAGGACGACCCTTGTAGGAAAGGGGAGTATTATTTGTGCTCATAGAGTACCTCCGATGTTAATATTATATCACATGGGTAACAAAAGTCAAACAAAAAGTAACAAAATGCTTACAAAAATTATTACCAGTGATTATTGCCAAATAAACATGAAATATTTTGTCAGAAAGTCGCTAATAAAATCTAAACCCTGCCGTTTGGGCAGGGTTTAGTATTGTGGTTAGTTAGAAAGATACTGCCTGACAAGCTCCTGAAGCAGCTCATCACGATCGATTTTACGGATGAGACCTCGGGCGTTATGATGATTTGTAATATATGTAGGATCTTCCGAGAGGATATAGCCAACGATCTGATTGATCGGATTATAGCCTTTTTCGCGGAGCGCGTCATACACGGTCGTCAGGATACGCTTCATTTCAACGTCCGCGTCATCTTTTACATTGAACTTCTTTGTACCGTCTACCATTTTTAACAGCCTCCTTGGGAAACTCCGATTGGTTTAAAATATGTCACAGACGAGCTGATAACACATTTATTATATTACAAATTAAAGGCAAAGTAAAGGAAAAGTTTCAAATTGGTTACGGAAGTTATGCACGAATAACTGCGCCGCAGTCAGCTGCCAGAGCTTCAAGGATGCTCTTGACATCAGCATCGGCCTCTTCACCGGTCAGGCTGCGGTCATCAGCTCTGAGAACCAGGTTAAAGGCAACCGACTTCTTGCCCTCAGGAATACCCTTACCCTGATAGATATCGAACAGGCTGGAGTTCTTGAGGAGATTCTTGCCGCCCTTCTTAATAGCTGCCTGAAGCTGTCCGACTGTTACACTCTGATCGCAAACAACGGCGATATCTCGTGTGACGGAAGGGAAGCGGGGCAGGGGCTGATATTCGGGGTCAGCGCCCTTTACGGCATTAATGGCTTCGAAGGAGAGCTCGGCGCAATAGAACTGAGCATCAACTCCGTAATTGCGTGCAACGAGGGGATGGATCTGGCCGAGAACACCAAGGCAGCTCTCGCCGGCATATACCATTGCGCAGCGGCCGGGGTGGTAGGAAGGATTATCGGTGCAGGGAACAAAGGTCACATCTTCAACACGGAGATCGCTGAGAATTGCCTCGATATGACCCTTGAGAGCAAAGAAATCCATATCGTCGCCAAAAGCACCGAGGGAGAGAACTCTGTTCTCTACGGCAAGTCCGTCTTCGCCGCCTGCAAGATAGATGCGGCCTACCTCATAGAGCTTTACGTTCCTGTTACGGTAGTTATAGTTGCGTGTCAGGATCTCAAGCATCGAGGGGAGGACGGTTGTGCGCATGATAGATGTGTCTTCACCAAGAGGATTGAGGATCTTGAAGGAAGCACGGCGAGCATCTTCCTTTGCCCAGCCGATCTTATCGTAATAGGTGGGAGAGATGAAGGAATATGTGATGATCTCGTCATAGCCAAAACCGCGGCACAGTGCGCCGAGGCGGTTCTCAAGCTTCTGTGCGGGAGAATATCCGCCCTGGGTTGTTTCGCCGCGCATAAGTGTTGTAGGGATGTTATTATAGCCGTAGAAACGTGCTACTTCCTCTGCAAGGTCAGCCATTCCGACAACATCGGCACGCCAGGAGGGAACGGTTACCTGGTCTCCCTCGATCTCAAAGCCAACGCTCTTGAGAATACGCACAATCTCTTCTTCACATACATCGGTGCCAAGCAGGCCATTGATGCGTGCGGGTTCCAGCTTAAGTATGCGGGGCTGAGGTACATAGTTGAGGATATCAATGATGCCGTCAACGACTTCGCCGGCGCCGAGCATTTCAACAAGCTCGCAGGCACGGTCAACAGCGGGAAGGGTGTTCATGGGGTCGAGACCCTTTTCAAACTTTGCAGATGCTTCGGTGCGCATGCCGAGAGCAAGGGCTGTTTTACGGATACATGTGCCGTCGAAGCAGGCCGATTCGAATACAACATCGGTAGTGTCTTCAACGATCTCGGAATTGAGGCCGCCCATAATGCCGGCAAGGCCTACAGCACGGTCTTCGTCGGCGATGACCAGCATATTGTTTGTCAGCTTGCGAACGCCGCCGTCAAGTGTTGTCAGCTCTTCGCCATCCTGAGCGCGGCGGACAATGATCTTGCCGCCGTTTACATAGCGGTAGTCAAAGGCGTGCATGGGCTGACCATACTCGAGCATGACGTAGTTTGTGATATCAACGATGTTGTTGATGGGGCGAACGCCCATTGCGCGCAGACGCTCGCGCATCCACTTGGGAGAGGGGCCGATCTTTACATTTCTGACCATACGGGCAGAGTAACGGGGGCAGAGGTCGGGGTCGGGTGTTTCTACATCAAGAAGCTCGAAGAGGTTGCCGTCGGCGCCGCCCTTTACCTCGGGTGTGTGGAGCTTGAGCTTCTGGCCGAATGTTGCCGAAGCCTCACGGGCCAGACCGATGATAGAAAGACAGTCGGGGCGGTTGGGCGTGATCTCGAACTCGACCACATGGTCATCAAGGCCGATAACGGGCTTGATGTCGTCGCCGGGCTTGATGCCTTCTTCGTTGAGGATAAAGATACCGTCTGTGATGCAGTGGGGGAACTCCTTCTGCTCGGCATGGAGATCTTCGAGAGTGCAGATGATCTCGTTCTTGGTATTATAGGCAACCATGTCACCCTCGTGGAGATTCATGCAGCCTGTTTCGATAGATGCAGTCTTACCGCCCATATCGAGTGTTACGGCAAAGGTGCCATAGGAAACGGTTGAAACTTCGGTGATTTTAGCTGCGACAACGGGACCATAGATCTTGTGGCCGGGCTGGATATCGGCGGGGATAGAGGGCTTCTCGGGGTCGATAGCCTTATAGTCGCCCAGAACTGCAGCTGCTTTAATAACTGCATAGGGGAAATCACGCTCGTCAAGACCCAGCTCGGAAAGGCCGCACAGCATACCGTTGGACTTTACACCGCGGAGCTTGCCCTTTTCGATCTTTACGCCGCCGGGGAGGGTGGACTTATGCTTTGCAACAGGAACGATGTCGCCAACATGGACATTCCATGCACCTGTAACGATCTGGACGGGCTCTTCTTCGCCGACATCGATCTGGCAGATCCACATATGGTCAGAGTCGGGGTGATGCTCGAGAGAGAGGATCTTACCTACGACTACATTGTTTATTTCTGTGCCCAGGTCCTCGGTTGTTTCTACCTTGGAGCCGGACAGAGTCATCGCCTCGGCAAATTCCTTGTCAGAGGCGGTTACATTTACGAACTCGTTGAGCCATTTTCTGCTAAGATTCATAGTGGTGGTGAACTCCTTTCTTAGAACTGCTCGAGGAAACGTACATCGTTCTCGAAGATGAGGCGCAGGTCAGCGATCTTGAAGCGGCGCATTGCCATACGTTCAAGGCCGATGCCAAATGCCCAACCGGAGTATACGTTCGTGTCGATGCCGGCCATCTCGAGTACTCTGGGATGGATCATGCCGGCACCCAGCAGCTCGATCCAGCCTTCGCCCTTGCAGGTGGGGCAGCCGACACCGCCGCACTTGTGGCACTGTACGTCCATTTCGCAGGAAGGCTCGGTGAAGGGGAAGTGGTGGGGGCGGAAACGTGTCTTTGTGCCCTTGCCGTAAAGCTGCTCAACTACTGTGTTGAGTGTGCCCTTAAGGTCAGCCATGGTGATGTTCTTATCGATTACCATGCCTTCGACCTGATGGAACATGGGAGAGTGTGTTGCGTCAACTTCGTCCTTGCGGTATACACGGCCAGGAGCCAGAATACGGATAGGGAGCTCCATTGTATCCATGGCGCGGACCTGCATGGGAGATGTCTGCGAACGCAGCATTACACGGCTGTCTTCATCGAAATAGAAAGTGTCGGACCAGTCGCGGGAGGGGTGACCTTCCTCGGCATTGAGGCGGTCGAAGTTATTGGTAGCCAGCTCGATCTCAGGGCCGTCAAGAATGGTGAATCCCATGCCGATAAAGATCTCCTTAAGCTCGTCAAGAGCTACATACATGGGGTGCTTGTGGCCGACGATCGCAGCCTTGCCGGGGATGGTGACGTCAAGAGCCTCGTCCTTGAGCTGCTGGATAAGAGCAGCCTCAGCCAGCTTGACCGATGCCGATTCAATGGCATTTTCAAGTGCTGCACGAACTTCGTTTGCCAGCTGGCCCATTGCGGGACGCTCGGATGCATCCAGCTTGCCCATCATCTTCAGGACGGCAGTCAGCTCACCCTTTTTGCCCAGATACTTGATACGGGCGCTTTCAAGCTCATCCTTGCAGGAGGCAGAAGAGATTTCTTCAAGACCCTGCTTCAGGATAAGTTCAAGTTGTTCTTTCATGTGCTTGTCCTCCGTATTTATGTAAGAGTGTTATTCTGATCTTTATCGCAAAATAAAAAAAGCCTTCGTCCACAAAAGGGACGAAAGCATGCTTCCGCGGTACCACCCAGTTTCCCGTAAAGACGGGCTCTCATGTCCTTTAACGGGGACGGGCCGCCTTTGCCTACACATCATAAAAACTTCAGCAAAGGTGCTCAGAAGAGAACTTCGCATACCTCTGTTCACAGGCTCGCACCGGCCGCCTGCTCTCTGAAGAACCCCGGTATGTTACTCGCTTCATCGCCGCATTTTGCGATTTTTAAAACCATACATCATAATTTATAGCACATATATTGTGGAAACGCAAGAAAATATCGATTTATTTTTGCGTATGCGTTATAATAAGTGAAAACAGAGCGGAGAGGTATGGAAAATGAATGAGATCCTGCATGGAATAGATATGGAGCGAATATCTCGATTTGAAAGTCTGATAGCAAAGCCACATTTTATGGAGCGCGTTTTTACCGGCAATGAGCGCAGGCTGATATCGGAAAGCGCAGAGCCCTGCAAAAGAGCGGCATCCTGTTTTGCCGCAAAAGAAGCGGTCAGCAAGGCTTTTGGACGAGGGCTTTACGGAATGCTCCCAGGCGAGATAGAACTCTCGAGAAACGAGGCAGGTGCACCATTCATCAGGCTTTACGGAAGTGCGCTTGACAGATACGGCAGCTATGGTATAACGGTGTCTGTGTCTTATAAAGATGACTATACCGTTGTGTCCTGCATAGCTTTCAGGTAATATTTGTCCATGCATCAGCTTATATATAGACAGGAAGGAGCTGATGACATGCTTGAAAAAATAATATTTCTGATATTGCCTTTTCTTTTCTTTTTTGGATGCGGCGCAGAGGATATGGACCCGGCCGAAATAGCCGAGTATTATGAAACGCTTGACTGCCTTACCGCAGAGGCATCGGTGGTCGCAAACACCGGGGTGCAGACCTCATATAACATTCTTTTTACGAGAAGCAGCGATGGTGACACAGTTGAAATACTGTCTCCCGAGAGTCTTGCAGGTGTTACCGCAAAAATATATCACGACCGAGCCGAGGTGGAGTACGACGGTATGGCTGTTGAAACAATGCTCCCGGGCATAAGCGGCTTTGTTCCGGCCGATGCGATCAGCGGAGCTATCGAAGATCTCTCCGGCTCAGTTCCGGAAGAATACTGTCTTACAGAGATAGACGGTGTCAGTGCTGTTGCGGTTACCTTTGTAAAGCAGATCGAAGGGACGTCTGCAAGGAAAACACTGTTTATTGACCGAAATGATATGAGCCTTCTTGGAGGAGAGTTCTATCTTGGAGAGATGATGATAATGGAGCTTAAAGTAAGTTCTTTTCTAATTTGATTGAAACCTGCCGCAGGGATGTGGTAATATAAAATAAAAAGGGTTTTGCTTGTGTCAAAAAGAGTATTCTGTCATAGAATATATCAGACGGAAATATTTATTCTGTCTGTTTGTTTTGTAACATGATTAAAAACACAGCCGGCGTGGAAAAATGTAATTGCGGACCGAGGTCCGACTTTTCCTGCGGAGCGTGATCTTTTTGGAA
The DNA here is from genome assembly GCA_017407765.1 of Clostridia bacterium. Classification (GTDB taxonomy): domain Bacteria; phylum Bacillota; class Clostridia; order Oscillospirales; family Butyricicoccaceae; genus RGIG1902. The sequence continues at coordinate 7,789 of JAFQVZ010000280.1, forward strand.
CATTGCCGAAACAATATCAGACGCGGTGAGATATATTATGCCGACCTGAGCCCGGTGGTGGGCAGCGAACAGGGCGGAATGAGGCCGGTGCTGATAGTTCAGAATGATGTGGGCAACCGATACAGCCCGACTGTTATAGCTGCGGCTATAACTTCACAGCAGAACAAGACCCGACTTCCGACACATATCGAAATATCGGCCCGGACAGTCGGGCTGAGCCGGAATTCGGTGGTACTGCTTGAACAGATAAGGACATTAGACAAAAGACGCCTCAAAGAGAGGATGGGGAGCCTTGACAGCAGCATGATGCAGAGGGTGGATGATGCCATCGCCGTCAGTTTCGGCCTGAATACAGTCAGGGATTATAATGTGGAGGAATAAAGTGAAACAGAGGAAGTTGAGCACGGCACTGCTGTCGTTTTTGATCATAGCGCTTACGGCGACGGGAATACTTGCCGCTGCCGGATATGGCACAGAGGAAGATCCGCTCGTAGCCGCAAGCTACATAGAAGAAGTTGTGATACCCGATCTGGAAAGTGATATTGATGATATAGTTGCCGATAGGGAAGAAGAACT
>JAFQVZ010000281.1 GCA_017407765.1 Clostridia bacterium
CTTCCATGAGGTCCTCGATGTTGCCGACCAAATCGGACGCGGACTCTCGGGAGATCTTCTCTGCACTGCCCGCGGAGGACACTGCGCCGCGCCTACTGCACGCGCGCTTAGCTGCAAGTTCCGCGAGTGGCACAGCAAACAGTAAATAATCAAAAGGCCGCCCCGAGGGGCGGCCTTTCTTATTCTTTCATTGAGATTACTTAAACAGCTTGCCTACAAGTCCGAGAACATCGCCAAGATCGTCGACCTTGAGCTTTGCCTTGATAGCATCAATGACCTTCTCTACCTGATCGTCGGGAAGATCCATACCTACCAGCTTCTCGATAACCTTGACAGGCTCCTTGTCAAACTGATCAAGCAGATTCTTATTCGACTTGAGCTCATCTACTGCCTTGTCGATCTTTTCCATGATTTCATTCATTGTTGTCACCATGTACCTTTCTGAAAGATTACAGAATAATTATAATCTATCTGTATATTCTTGGCAATATTTTTCTAAGAAAGAGGGTCGTTTCCATATCCCCTTGAAGAAAAAAGCACGCCATGTTATGATTTATTCAGCTTTAAAATATTCATAACGATTGAGAGGATCGATATTCATGCCGAAAGTCAAGCTTACCGTTGTTGAAAGCCGCTGCCGCAGCGGATACTGCAAAAAGGGAGACGAGTTCATCGTTGGCGACCTCTGCCCTCCTCTGTGCCATGAACTGTGGAACACCATTTACCCCTCGCTCTATGTGCTGCTTAACGGCGGCGACCTCGACCACGGCGAAACACGTGCCAAGCTGTTCGAGACCCGATGCCCCGACGAAGGCAGGGTGGTTATCCGAGGCGAGGTCATCGAAGAATAAACAAAAATACTGATGCCCATGTGAGCATCAGTATTTTTATTTTTATTCAGCTTCCCAAAGAAGCTTTGCTTCTCCCGTGGGCACAAAGTCTTCATCAAGATTATACATAATGAGCTTCTTTGCCGTCAGAGGCATCGTGCAGGTGTTTCTCTCAACTCCTGAAACGGTGGCTGCTCCCACCATTCTTCCGTTTTCATCATAACCCGCCATCAGATAGAAGCCTTCGGTATATTTATCGGTCAGTGTAACCGTCAGGCCGTCTGTTTCTTCTGCAACGCTGAAAAAAGGCAGGGGCGATGCCGTGCAATAGCTGTCGCCGGTCTGGTTCTTCACATGGGTATAAAGGGATGTATCCTCATAACACCATACATTGAAGTCGGCATCAAAGAAGGTGTATGTCATGGCTCTGACCGAAGGAGAATAGACATAAAGATCTCTTAGATTATTCTGCCTTGCAAAGGCGGTGCAATAAATGAGGGCAACGCTCTCGGGGACCACATAGGATTCGTCAGCCTTTGAAATGGGATAATTTATAAGGGTGGTCATATTCTTGTTATAAAGAACACCTTCGTGGCTGACATAGTGCATATTTCCTTCATCAACGACAAAGTTTGTGGCACGATTGATATATGAGAAGGCATAGGTGCCTATATTCTCTACCGAGGCCGGAATTATGATCTCGCCGGTTCTGTAAAGATAACTTCCGTAAAACGCCTGCTCTCCAACCGATTTTACTCCCTCAGGGATAACTACTTCAGGAATAAAGGCGTACGCAAAGCACCTGTCGCCTATCGACTCAAGTGTATCGGGAAGAGTGACACGGGTAAGAGTGGCATCTTCAAACAGGCTGTCGCCAAGGCCCACCACGGGATAGCCGCCAATGGTATCGGGGACCACTACCTCGTCATAGGCTTCACCCCTCCACATGGCAATAACAGCCTTGCCGCCGTCAGCATAGGCAACAAAATCTCCCTCTATAATAATATCAATGACCTCGAGTGTGAACTCTTCCGAAAAATCGCCGTAAGACGCAGTCACGGTGTATTCACCGACATTATCAAGATCGGCTCCGGTGCACATCTCGGAGATAAGAGGCATATAGCACCATCCATGCACCGAGCACTTAAGTGCAACAGCGGCACCGCTGTCTTCCACCTCGTGGCCAAGCGTGATAACACAGCCATCCTCGGGCAGTATCAGCTCCATATCGGTGACAGAGCAGCCGGCGCTCATAAAAAGCTGGACCCAGTAGTTGGAGTTAAAGCCCATACCGCCATGATAGAAGTTGGTGTTGAGCATATTTGTCCTATGTCCCGAGCTGTTATACCATCCGTCTGTAACATCGGCGGGAGAGGTATAGCCTGCTGCAATGTTTTCACCGGCGTTGTAATAGTCAAGGGCAACGTCGTTAAACACGGTAAAGCAGGAGGAATAGTCAGGTCTGCTATGGCTGTAAAATACCGTTAGTTCATCTGCTCGGATATTGGCCGCCCGCTGATGGGTGCCGAAAGTCGTGATGGGCAGGGCACCGTTTGCGATCCTGAGCTTATTGCTGAGGGCAAGAACTTCCCACGACTCCTGATTGCAAAGCTCGGGCATATCATTGGGTAGAATGCTGCTGTCGGCGGCAAATGCCTGCAGAGGCAGCATAGTAAGGCATATCAGAAATGCTGTTATCAAACAAAATACTCTCTTCATAATAACTTCCCCTTTATTTTTTAAGGATATCCTTATCTTTGCGATACATGATGACGGCGCAGGAGGCCGAAACGATATCCATGATAGGCTGACACATCATGGGGCCGTAAAGAGGCACTGCCATGTTAAGAAGGAACATGGCCGGGATATCGAAGATACCCTTTCTGATAAGCGAAAGAGCCGTAGCCTGACGGCTTTTTTTAATGGCCTGGAAGAATCCCATCAACAGGTTTGTGACCACCGAGAAGGGCAGCGCAAGGCTGTGGATGCGGATAAATGTGGATGCATGGCCGATAGTCTCGCCGTCGCGGATAAACCACGAAGATATGACTTCCGGGAAGACCTGAAGCACCAGCACAAACATGAGAGCCATGCCAACCGTCAGGCAGAGCGTGAACTTCATGGCCTCCTTCATGCGCTTTCTGTTGCCCGAGCCATAATTATACGCCATCAGCGGAACAACGCCCTGAGTGATGCCGGCAATAATATAAGCCGGGATGGCATCGACCTTTTTGCAGATCCCGACGCCTGCAATAGCCGACTCGCTGAAACCTACGATCACATTATTGAGCACAAGGTTCGAAACCGACGACATGAGCATCTGTATTGCGGAGGGCAGTCCGCCGAGGATAACAGGAACAGCGATCTTTTTCTCGATAGTATAATTACGGGGCGAAAGCGACAGCATCGACTTATGGCGCGAGCGATAAAGGTATATGAGGAAATATACGCTTACGGCACAATTGGAGATGCATGTGGCGATCGCTGCGCCTTCCACCTGGAGCCCAAAGCCGAAGGGGAAGATAAAAATGGGGTCGAGGATAATATTAAGGATGCCGCCCATCGAAAGACCAAAGCTGGCCTCCTTGGATGCACCTTCGGCACGGATAAGATGCGCCACCGCCATATTGAAGGTGGAAGGGATTCCGCCGATCACCATTACCCAGAATATATACTTGCTTGCAAAAACATCAAGAACCGGCGTCGAGCCTATCAGAGTCAGGAATGCCTCTTTGAAAACGAGGACCGAAACAGAATAAATGCCGGCTACAATAAGAATGCTGTAGACAGTAAATGCCGATGCCTTTTTAACAGTATCGGGGTCACGGCTGCCCAATGCACGTGAAATAACAACGCCTCCGCCGACGCCGAACAGGTTGGCAAGGGCAGTCAGCGACATGTGTATCGGTGTTACCAGCGCGATAGCCGCCAGCTGATTAAGATCGCCCAGCTGCCCGACAAAGAACGAGTCGGCAAGATTATACACCATCATGATAAGC
>JAFQVZ010000282.1 GCA_017407765.1 Clostridia bacterium
TGCAAGGTAAGGCTCAACGCCAACCCCGATACGCCCGAGATGTTCAGCTGCGAAGAATGCAAGGTGCTTCGCCGCGGCAAGTCGAAGGGCGGCGACCATAACAACGGCGAGCCCATCGACAAGAAGGCCCTTGAAAAGCTTCAGAAAGAGAAATAATCCCGTTTATCCGATAAAGGAGATAGTGTAATGGCAGGCAAGCTCGTTGTCTATTACTCCCGCAAGGGAATGAATTATATGCCCGGCGGCATTCAGCCTCTTGAGAAAGGCCACACCGAGTATGCTGCGGAGTTTGTCCGTGATGCCGTGGGCGCCGACCTTTTTGAGATCGACACGGTAAAACCCTATTCGGCCGACTATCGCGAGTGCTGCAAAGAGGCATCGGACGAGCTCAAGGCCAACGCACGCCCTGCCATTAAGGGTTATGCAGACGATATTTCGAAATATGACACCATCTTCGTCTGTTTCCCCTGCTGGTGCGGAACAGCCCCCATGTGCGTCTTCACCTTCCTCGAACATTACGACCTGACTGGTAAAAAGATCATCCCTCTGTGCACCAACGAAGGCAGCGGCATGGCCAATTCCGAAAAAGATATCAAGGCCTCCTGCCCCGGCGCTGAGGTTCTTCCCGGCCTTTCGGTCCGCAGCCATCAGACAATAGACAGCCGCGATATGATCGTCTCCTGGGCCAAAGAGCAGATCTTGAAATAACCGTATATACTATAAGCCACGCGTAACCGCGTGGCTTTTCTTTTGCCCAAAATAAAACTCGCCGCTCCTTTCCGAAGCGGCGAGTGATCATTATCACATATTATGCCTTTGTCTTTTTTCTGAAAATCAGAACTGCGCCTGCGATCGCGGTCATAACGCATCCTGCGGCGGTGAAGACATGAGTGCCGATGCCGCCGGTCTCGGGAAGGATATTACCCGGAGCATTTTCGATGATATATTCCTCAGGCTCTCCAAGGAGGTCCGATTCGGCATATACTTTGAATGCCTCGGCCGGGAGATTGAATCCGTCGGGAGCCTTGGTCTCTACAAGGAAGTATACGCCGGTATCCAGCTCGGGAGACTCAGCATAGCCGTTTTCGCCTGTGGTAATAACATGGCCAGTCGATACCACTGCATAGTCCACACCCTCGCATGTGATAATCTTGGTGTTTTCATCGTTTTCGACTGCCGGACGATAAATCTCGAACTCAGCGCCTGCAAGGAATATTTTATCATTGAGCTCGTTTACCTTGCGAATTGCGAACCTGCCCTTTACCTCGTCGGGAACAGGAGGAATGATGGGCGGCTCTTCGGGTGTAGTGGGCTTATTCTTGGGGTAAATAGAGGCGATATTGGTCATCTCGGTAGTTGTGCCACCATCGATCTCTTTTGTCACGGTCATGGGGATCGAGATATAGAAGGGAGCCACCGGAGCCTCTACCTTGTCGCTCTCGTTTTCGGTGACAAGATATATTCCCTCCTCAAGGGCAAGGTATGCATAACCCGTCGAGTCGGTTATGACAGAGTCTACCCGGTTGCTTTCGACAGCATACTTTTCAAGCTCGCTCTCTGTGGGAACAGCGCTTTCGACCTTCTCGGCATCCACCTTATATACGTTAAAGGTGATATCCGAGATGGGCAGGCCTGTGCCCTCGGCTGTCTTATAGATACGCAGGCCCTTTTCGATATCCTGCTCGAAAACAAAGTCTTCTTCGGCACGAACCTTTGTAGCGCCTTCGCTTACGCCGACAAGGCTCTGCGAAGTCTTGCGGTCTGCTTCATCGTCGTCATAATCTTCGCTGCCATATACAGGTTCGGGTTCATAGAAATATACGCCCCTGGCAACTGTCTGTGTGCCTTCGACAACGACCTTGATGGTGTCGCCGGGTTTCGACTTAACCGTCATGTTGAGTGTATCGCGTCCGGCTACCACCTGGTTGCTTCTGCCGGTGACCGTGCCATCGGGAGCTGTGCTTGTGATGAGCACCTTGAGGTTATCATCGGCATCGTTGCCGGTGAGGTGGATATACATGCCGACGTTGTATGTATCGCCGCTGCCCTCGAA
>JAFQVZ010000283.1 GCA_017407765.1 Clostridia bacterium
CCTCCATGCCTGATGGTTATGCCGTCCGTAAGAATGGAGGGGGACCGTCGTCAGCTACCTATCCTTTGCCTCCCTTGCCTAAAGGGAGGGGGACCGTCGCCAGACGGTGGAGGGATATTTCGGTAAGTCCGGTCGGGCGATTCGTGAATCGCCCCTACATATCCCCCAGTCAACTTCGTTGACAGCCCCCTTTAGGCAAGGGGGCCTTGGATATGCCCTCTCAAACGGCAAACAAAAACCGCCCCGAAGGGCGGTCTTTGCAATATGTGATTTGATTATCAGATATTCTGGAAGTCGACTGTTGCGTTGCCGTTTTCGTCGTAGACAACAGCGTCCTTATCGAGAGAGATCTCATCGATAGCCTTCAGATACTCGGGGATCGAGTTGTAGAGAGGCTTGTAGTTAGCGATGATCTCCTTAGCAGCTGCTGCATCGTTGGACAGCAGAGCGTCGGTTACGAACAGCTGAGCCTTTGCGGAGTTGACGCAGAGACGGTTAGCGTCTGTGATGTAATAGTTGATGCCGTGGCCTGTGCCTGTAGCGCCCGAAGCGTTGAACTGGACACCGGGCATGACGCATGTCAGATCGCCGAAGTCAGAGGAACCTGTGCTCCATGCATTGTAGTCGAATGCAACTCTGTCTTCGCCAACGAGGTCCTTACAGCACTGCTCAACCAGCTTCATGTAAGCGGGATCATGATACTCGGGAGCATAACCGGGACGGTCGCACAGCTCGACGCCTGCGCCCAGAGCCAGTGCAGCACCTGTCAGAGCACGGTTGACCTTCTTGTTCTCACGCTTGATAGCCTCGAGTGTGCGGCCACGAACGTAAGACTCGATCTTCATCTCGTCGGGGATGATGTTAACTGCGCAGTTTACACCCATCATGATGGGATGGAAACGGATTGTATCCTTCTCCTGGAATGTCTCGCGCAGATCGTTAACAGCCTGCAGACCGAGCATTGCAGCATACTGAGCATTTACGCCCAGGTGAGGAGCGCCGCCTGCGTGCGAGCTCTTGCCCTTGAACTTGATTGTCTTAGCCATACAGCCGTTGTTGCCGACGCCGCACCTGAAGTCGATATCGTCGCCGTTCGAGCCGCCATGGACCATCATGGAGATGTCGATGCCGTCGAAGAAGCCGCGATGCATGAACTCGACCTTACCGCCGTTATACTTGATGATGCCCTGCTGACGGAGGCCTTCTCTGAACTCGAGCTGGATCATTTCCTCAGCGGGAACAGCCATCAGACGGATCTTGCCGCAGAGGCCGTCGAGAGCGCCGGGCTGCTTAAGAGCAGCAGCGATGCCCAGAAGGGCAGCAACCTGACCGTGGTGGCCGCAGCAGTGTGTCATGCCGTTGACCGACTCGGGATGGTTAGCAATGTCGAGAGCGTCGAGCTCGCCCATGATGCAGAGGAAGGGGCCGGGCTTGCCTGTGTCGATATCTGTGATAAAGCCGGGGATGTTGCCGGCCTGTGTCAGTTCATAGCCGAGTGCTTCGAACTTCTCTGTGAGGTAAGCATTAGCTTCCCACTCTGTGTAACCTGTCTGAGGATGAGCCCAGAGCCATCTCTCGGCGTCGAGGATCATCTGCTTGTTAGCGTCTACATTCTTGACGATAAGTTCCTGTCTGTTTGTCATGAGATATATTCCTCCTTAAATGTTTGTGAATAAACATATTAAATGTATAATCCATCAAAGAAATTATATCATCCTATTTTAAATAAAGAAAGTCTTTATTTGCGTTTTGTTTCTTTTTCGGGACTTTAGCCTTATTCTTTTAGCTATATTGCACAAAATAATAAGACTCCCCATGATGGGGAGCCTTTAATCACTTTAATAATGCCCTCAAAGTCGACGCGCGATACCTGATCTTTTATCTCGGCCTGCTGTCCAAATACGACTGCAGTATTACTGCCGCTGCAACTGCGTCGACTTTGGCTCTCTGCTTGCCCTTCTTCTTGCCGGCATCCGACAGAAGACGGTTCGCCGTGATGGACGAGCCGCGCTCGTCACAATATTTGATGGGAAGACCGCACTTTTCACCCAGCGCCTCGCCGAATATACGCGATTTCTCGGCTCTGGGGCCCTCGGTGCCATCCATATTGATGGGAAGGCCCAACACTACCTCGTCCGGCTTCTCCTTCTCGATCATTTCAAGGATGAGCTCCATCAGCCTCTCGCGGCTGCGCTCAGTGATCGTCACACTTCTGCCTGCAAGAAAGCCGGTGACATCGGAAACGGCAACGCCTGTGCGGACGTCGCCAAGATCTATGGCCATAACTTTCATTATATGTCCTCCGTATATTATATATGCCTGCAATGATACCATCTTAAGGGGAATATGTCAAAATATGCTCAGCCTTCCCATGCCATATCCCAAAAGGCCAGCTCAAACTCGCTCGACTGTCTGAATATCTCTCTCAGCCTTGCCTTGCGCTCATCATCAAACCCACGGCACTTCTCTTCGGCAAACCTTGCCCATGTGACACACTCGTCATAATAATGCTGCGATGTATATCCCGCTATGAACTCGGAATACTTCCCGCCCTTCACGCTGTCTTTTTCTATTACTCGGAAGATATAGGCATAGCTGAACATACAAGGCAGCACCGCCATAAGTATCTCGGGAGCATCATACTTTTCGGCAATATCCAGCATGAAGCCGAAATATTCGCGATTTGCCTTCTTAGGCTCAAATGTATCGATCAGCTCGCTGCTCAGGCCACGCTCACTCAGCCACCTGAGCCTGTCGGAACCCTCGCTGTCGTTGACAAAGGCCAGGACAGAATAATATGTGCGTATATCCTCCATCGAGTGAGATTTATACATAGCCGCAGCATATACACGGGCGTATTCGCGCAGATAGATCGTATCTTCCACAAGGTATCCCACGAACTTGTCCTCGTCGAGGGTCCCGTCGCGCAGGCCGGTTATAAAGGGATGGGCCAGATACTTTTCCCATATATCCATCGAATCGTTTATGACTTTCTTTATAAACTCCATTTTATCCACCTCATTTAAGTATTCACATATAGCCGAACAAGCCGCTGACTTTACCATGTAAGCAGCTTCTTCCAATCCGCAAGACCTCTTTCGAGAGCAATGTCGGCAAGTGCACCGACCTCCTGCCAGTCGCTGCCCATATCAGGCACGGCAACAGTCACAAACCCGGCAGCTTTTGCCGTCTTTATGGCATAGGCGCTGTCTTCAAACACCGCTGTTTCCGAAGGCTCGAGCCCCATTGAGCGGGCAGCCGCCAGAAATACATCGGGCTTTGTCTTTCCTGCCCCCACTTCTCCACAGGTGTGGATAGAATGAAACATATCAAAGACTCC
>JAFQVZ010000284.1 GCA_017407765.1 Clostridia bacterium
ATATTTTGAAAATATAATTCTCAGCACGGAAACCGATTCGGCGGCCTTTGATGTATCGGGCAGGCTGATACGGTACAGGAACGTCATATATGTCGTTGCGGGCAATGAGGCAAGAGAAATGTCGGATAAATATTATGCAATGATCCCCGATTGATATAAAAGCCTCCCGAAAGGGAGGTTTTTTGCTTGGCAACCTATAGTTGCGTGATAGTTGGTGGTGGAACAAGCGGCATTTTGATACAATATCCCTGATAAAAGAGAAACGGAGGAAAGTTTATCATGCGGTTTATGATTGCGCAGATTTTCGCCATTATTACTGCGGGCGGTGTTTTTTACCTTCTCGGCAGACTTATATATCTTATATTCAAGGCCCTGAAAAAATACATCGGTTCGTCGGAAGTTAGAAAAGAACAGCAGGAGGTCAAACGTTCACTGGGTGAGGTCATCAGGGCCAATCGAACGAGATGCGGAATGACTCAGGAGTTTGTTGCCGAAAGTCTTGGAGTCAGCCGGCAGGCTGTGTCAAAGTGGGAGTCAGGTGCATCTGACCCCAGCACTTCAAATCTGTTGGCGCTGGCAAGGCTGTTCGGCGTATCGGCCGAAGAGCTGCTGAGAGATGTGAAATAACATAAAGCCTCCCGAAAGGGAGGTTTTCAAATATTTATTCATAAATACAAATATTTATACTTGACTATCGGGCATAGATGTAGTATTATAATCAAGCTAAGAAAAATAATACCTTAAAAGGAGATAATAAATATGTCCGTAAAGCCCGAAATGCTGTTCCTTAAGCAGGAAGATGTCGTTAAGGCAGGCCTGCTCGATATGAAGATGGTGCTGGAAGTCACCGAAAAGACATTCAAGATGATCGGCGAAGGCCAGGTCATCAATCCCCCCAAGACAATGCTCGGTATGCCCGATCTTGAGAACTGGACATCCTTCTGCATGTCCATGCCCTCCTATATCGGCGGCGATATCGATATCGCAGGCTTTAAGTGGGCATCTGAAGCCGTATACAATATGGGCAAGCCCGGAATGCCCTACGGCATCGACGTAGTCATGCTGACCGATCCCAAGACAGTCTATCCCAAGGCTATCATGGACGGCACACTCATCACAGCCATGAGAACATCGGCTGCTGCAGGTGTTGCTGCCAAGTACCTCGCAAGGAAGGACTCGAAGAAGGCCTGCCTGGTCGGCGCCGGCGTAATCGGCCGCACAATGGTAATGGCTATGATGGAGGCAGTTCCCTCGCTTGAGGAGATCCACCTCATTGACCTCGACCTGTCCAAGGCAGAGGGCATCGCCAAGGAATATGAAGGCAAGTATAACGTTATCCCCGGCACATCCATCGAGGCTGCTGCAAAGGATGCCGATATTATCGTTACAATGACAACATCCCGCAAGCCTATCGTCAAGACCGAGTGGGTCAAGAGCAACGCCACCGTCATTCAGATGAGCGTAAACGAGATCGAGGAAGGCATCCTTATGAATGCCAACAAGAAGGTCGTCGACAACTGGGTCCAGCTCTCCCATGGCACAGGCACTCTTATCAATAAGGTCGCAACCGAAGGCAAGCTGACCGAGGATATGGTCGCATCGCTGCCCCAGCTGGCCGCAGGCCAGAAGCCCGGCCGCGAGAGCGACGACGAGCTCTGCGTATGCTGCACATACGGCATCGGTTCGGTCGACGTTGCAGTTGCTCACAAGATCTATATGAACGCTCTCGAGAAGGGCATCGGCCAGAAGCTCATGCTCTGGGACAACCCCCTCTGGGTCTGATATTAAATCTTATAATAAGAAAATCCCTGACGGATTCCGTCAGGGATTTTTGCATCTTAGATGACCCTCTTTTCCTTCCACTTGCCGCTTCTGAAGCGGAGATAGGAGGAAATGCTGTTGAACAGCCAGTGGGGAGGCATAGCCATCCACATACCGATAATGCCCATATCAAAGATAATGGCAAAGAGGTAAGAGCCGCCTACACGGCCGATGGCGAGGCCGGCAATGGCCCAGAACATGGTGAACTTTACGTCGCCTGCTGCGCGCAGAACCGAGGGCATGGGGCCCGAAGATGTGCCGAAGAGGATGGTCCACAGGCAGTGCATGGCTACGAGGGTGTGGACATACCATCTTGCATCGGCCGAAAGCTCGTAGAGGTCGAGAACAAAGGGGAGCGACAGGAATACGCCTGTGCAGAGGAACACCGAGCCTATCTGGGCGATCAGCAGCAGCTTCTTTGCATAGTAGGTGGCGGCCTCATGGTCGCGCGCGCCCATGCACTGACCTATGACTGTGGGGATGGCAAGGCTTATGGACGAGTTGACGATGGAATTGAAGTTGTCCAGCGATACGGCAACGCCGTTTGCGGCGATCTGAGCCGTGCCGAAGGTGGCAATGATGCTGGTGAGGGCAACTCGGCTGACCTGAAAGGCACCGGTCTCGACACCGTTGGGGATGGCGATGCCCAGAATACGTTTGATGAGATCCATATCCCATGTGAAGATGTTTTTGGGGCTGAGGGAGATCTCGTATTTCTTGTTGAGAAGAAGAACAAAGAGGACTGCCGCCGCAAAGACTCGGGAGATAAGCACCGAGATGCCGACTGCCTCGGCGCCGCCGCCCATGCGGAAAACACCGATATAGTTGCAGAGAACATTGATGATGTTCATCATCAGCGACACCTTCATGTTGATCTTCGAGTGACCCATAGCGCGGAAGAGAGCCGAGAAGGCATTATATGCCGCGACGAAGGGGTAGGAAAAAGCGGTGATGATAAGGTAGGTGAGGGCGGCATCCATAACATCGGCCTCGATCCTGCCGAAAAGCAGGGACAGGAGGGGACGGTTGCCGATAAGCACTCCGCCCATAAAGATAAGGGCGATAAGGGTGGCCACCATTACCAGCTGGTTAGAGCTCTTCTGAGCCTTGTTCATGTCGCGGCTGCCGATATACTGCGAAACTACGATGGTTCCGCCGGCGGCAAGGGCCGAGAATACATACTGGAAGATGCCGTTTATCATTTCCGACAGCGAAACGCCCGACATGGCGGCTTCGCCCGAATAGGACACCATCATGGTGCCCACCATGCCTACCATCATTACCAGCACCTGCTCGATGATGATGGGGACGATCAGCTTTCGCAGGTCGGTGTTGGAAAAGAGCTGGCGCTCTTTGGGAAGCCGGTCGCGGGGTGGCTCGATAAGTTTGGAGAAAACAGCGATATATATCACTCCTTTGATTGATTTGGACTGAAAATGATTATAATACTTAAACTATACTTTAAGTCAAGATACCGGGGAAAGAAAAAGCTCCCCGATCACCGGGGAGCAGAGAATAATTAAATAACTCGTTTTTCCTTCCACTTGCCGCTTCTGAAGCGGATATAGCAGCAGATACTGTTGATAGACCAATGGACCGGCATAGCCATCCACATACCAATAATGCCGAAGCCCATGACCATGGCGAACAGATAGGAGAAGCAAAGCCTTCCGAAAACGAGGGCAATGCAGGCGATGGTCATTGTGAACTTTGCATCGCCGGCTGCGCGCAGCATGGTGGGCAGGGGGCCGCAGGAGGTGCCCAGCAGCACCGAGAACACCGAGTGGATGGAGACCAGCACCATGGTGTACCATCTTGCATCGGCCGAAAGCTCGTAAAGGTTAAGAACAAAGGGCAGCGATGCCATTACGCAGGCGCTGACCAGTATCGAGCCGAACTGGGCGATAAGGAACATCTTTTTGGCGTAATACTGAGCCGCTTCGTAATCGCGCGCACCGACGCACTGGCCGATGACCGTGGGAATGGCAAGGCTGACGGCCGTGTTGAGGAGGGTGTTGATGTTGTCGATGGATACGGCAACGCCGTTTGCGGCGATCTGGGCTGTGCCGAAGGTGGCGATGATGCTGGTGAGGGCAACTCGGCACACCTGAAAGAGTCCCGACTCGACACCGCTGGGGATGGCAATGCTGAGAATACGCTTTAAGATATCGGCGCTCCACGAGAATACGTCGCGGAGATTTATGGATATCTGATATTTTTTATTGAGCAGCATGATGAACATGACAGCTGCGGCTATGAAGCGGGAGATGAGGGCCGAAACACCTACGGCTGCAGCGCCGCCGCCCATGCGGAAAACGCCGATATAGTTGCACAGGACGTTGATCACATTCATCATCAGCGACACCTTCATATTGATCTTCGAGTGACCCATGGCACGGAAGAGGGCTGAGAAGGCGTTGTATGCTGCCATAAAGGGGTAGGAGAAGGCGGTGATGATAAGATAGACAAGGGCGGCATCCATAACATCGGCCTCGATCTTGCCAAACAGCAGCGAGAGCAGCGAACGGTTGCCGATAAGCATGGCGGCAAGGAAGATGCAGGACAGCAGCGTGGTTATCATGACAAGCTGGCTGGCCGACTTTCGGCCTTTATCAAGGTCGCCGCTGCCGATATACTGGGCGACGACGATGGTGCCGCCGGTGGCGAGAGCCGAGAAGACATACTGGAACACTCCGTTTATCATATCGGACAGCGAAACGCCCGACATGGCGGCTTCGCCCGAATAAGACACCATCATGGTGCCCACCATGCCTACCGACATGATAAGGATCTGCTCGATGACAAGGGGAATGATAAGCTTTTTAAGGTCGGGATTAGAGAATATAAGGCGCTCCTTGGGAACATGATCGCGGGGCGGCTCGATGAGCTTTGAAAATCTGAGCATAAGCCCTACCTCTTTTTGGCAGCAATTGATGCCATCACCTTATAAACCGTAAGGGCAACAAGGGCGCCGAGAACTACCGATGCAAGGATATCGGTGGGGAAATGGACAAACAGATACAGCCTGCTGAATGCAATGACTGCCGCAAGGATCATTGCGGCGATTCCGGCTTTCCTGTTATGGAGGAAGATGGTCACCGAAGCAGCAAATCCGTCGAAGGTGTGGCCCGAGGGGAAGGAAAAGCTGGAAGGCGACTTTATCAGAAGTTCGACCGAGGGGTCGAGCCAGCAGGGACGCTGACGCATAAACAGATTCTTGAGTATGATATTGCCGATAAGGGTCTTAAGTATAAGGGCGGCAAGCATTCCGATGCCGCAGGGGCGGGTCTTTTTGAAGCAGAGCATAAGCGCTGCGATGGCGATCCAAACGATGCCGTCTTCGCCAAGGGTGGTGAAAAACACCATTACTTTATCAAGCAGGGGGGAATGCAGCTCCTGAAGGAAGTATAAAAAAGAAAACTCCCAGGCCATATAATAGATCCTCCAATATAAATATAATTGCAGAAAAAGCATACCATAAACCGGTCGTAAAAGCTATGCTTTTGACGAAAATCTTGTCTTTTATCCATAGCTATGGTAAAATTAAGTGTCAACCATCCACCAAAGCGCACAGGAGACCCTTATGATAAACAATATTGTAAAAAAACTCGATAAGTTCTTCCTTGCCTTCCTGATAATCAATCCCTTTCTCGATGTTATCACAGGCGTATACATCAAGGTCCTCGAGACCCTGACCGAGAGCTCCTTCGACACACTTGCCATTCCCGTCACTCCCAGCCTGCTTATAAGAATGCTGGTGCTGGTGCTGTTTGCCTTCTCGGCACTTATATCCTTCGACAAAAAGGCCATAGGTACAGCCATACCGGTGGCTGTGGCATGGATAATGTCGGTGGTGGGCGAGATAATGTTTTTCTATTCCTTCGCACTTTACACCGATGTTCAGTATATCGCAAGGTTTGCATATAACCTTGCCGTTATCCTCGTATATATGGCGGTGTTCCGCCGTATGGGTGTTTCCAAAGCCGAGCTGCTTAAGAAGATGGAGGATGTTCTCTGCTTCTCGCTGCTTCTGCTGTCGGCCACCATCATTGTTTCGTATATCTTCGGTATGGGCTACACCACCTATGCCGACCGCTACGGTTATCGCGGAACAAGAGGCTTTTTCTATTCGGGCAACGATATCACCGCCATCCTTATGGCCGGCCTGCCCGTTGTTCTCTGCGCATTCTGCCAGAAGAAGACTCAGGATATAAAGGTGCTGCTGGGATATGACCTCAGCGCCGCCTTCACCGCCATCTG
>JAFQVZ010000285.1 GCA_017407765.1 Clostridia bacterium
GATATCTCGGTAGCATCCTCTGCAAGGCGTATGGGCGTGGGAAAGATGCTGTTCGAAGCCATGAAAAGAGAGGCCGGACAGCGCGGATTCGACCATATCGAGCTGTGTGTATGGAGCTTCAACAAAGAAGCACGCGCGTTCTATGAATCGCTGGGAATGACTTCCCGCATCGACCGCATGGAGATCGAGCTCTAAGCAAAACAAAAAGCCACCTTTGGGTGGCTTTTCTTATTTTATACTTATGTCTATGCCGCTCTCTGCTCCGTCTACGGTGACCGAAAGCTTGTGAGGCAGGCACACGATGGCGGACGCGCCGTCTTCTATCCAGCCTGTGCCGACACACACACGGTCGGGGCAATCGGCCTCAGACACCCTGACCCTGCCGTCCTTTATCTCAACGGTATTGCCGCAGTCCAGCTCGATGACCCGGTCTTCCGAAAGAGGAATGCGGTAAACTTCCTCTCCGTCAACCGATATGACCGCCTCTTCGCCTCCTTCATCCATCACGCTCCATGCAAGGGCACATGACAAGGCGAATATAATGGCGATAATGGCCACCCAGAAGCCGTCTTTCATTCTGAAACTCTTAATAATCGATGCCCTCTTCTTCCTCGTCATACTTGCGTCCGTAATACTCGAACAGCTCGATGAGCTCGCGCACTTCCTTTTTGCGTCTGCGCGAAGGAAGGGTGACGGCCCACAGAAGGCATACAGCGATAACAGCCGCCGCACCCACTCTGACCGCAACGGCATTTTCTCTGATCATATCAACTGCGGCGCCAAGCCCCTCAATGCGATAGAATACAACACCGAGGCTCTGCTCTTTGGGCAGAAGGCTGTCCGTCGAAACGCGGATAATGCCCTCTTCATCTTCCGACACAACACCGAACGCTATCTCGCCCTCATCCTCTACTGCGGCGATGCTGCCCGAAAGAAGCTCTGAATCTCTGTCGGCCAAAGCAAGACATCCGTTAGGCATAGCTTCTCCCAGCCATTCGGCATCCGCCCCCTCCAGTGCGACGGGATATGCTCTCCCTCTCAGCCCATCGGGCAGAATATTATCCTCTGTAAAAGTGACGGCTGTGCAGGCCGCAATAACGATAAAAGCAAGGCACAGCGCGATATATCTGACTGTCTTCATCTCAGGTATCATTCCCTTATCTAAGGTTTATATAAAAGAAGTATACCACGAAGAAGCCTTTCAAACAACCTTCCAGATGTCAAAAAGAAACATAGGTGCAGCCTTTTTACCCGCAAGTGTGAAGGTAGGGATGCCTCCGCTCCGCGGAGCTATCCTGCCGCGGCGGTGCCACCAGGCAATGCCGTTCTCGGTTAGGAATGAACCGTCATAAAAGGGCAGCGGGAGGCTGTAGAAGCTGCCGGGACACTCGGCCTCCAGCTTTTTCATCTCAGCCATTGTTTTCTCTCTTATCGTACGCATAAGCTCTGCCGGCGAGCGCGCAAGGCTCAAAAGCGGCACTATGCGGCAATGCCTGAGGTCCCATATCTCGGAAAGCCTGGTCAGCCGGTCGCCCAGCAGGCCCCGATCTTCATACACCTCTCCCGACACCGACAACAGCCTGTCTGAAATATATGTAACATAAAATGCGCCGTCTATGCGCCAGTCGCCCGTCATGTTACTCGGCTTTGCCCCCTTCAGCCGCGCCTCAAGGATCTCGGCGCGCCTTGCATAATAGCCGTCTATCCTCTCTCCCGCTCCAATGACCGGGATCTTTATGCAATAGTCTATATTATTGCCGCAGGACTTCTTCAGCCTGCCCGAATACTCACGCATGGGGATATCCATAAGATCATTCATGTCATTCACCTCCGCAAGGACATGATATGGCTGCCCGGGCGCTTTTATGCTCCTTAAAATATACTTTTATTTCCCCCTTTATTTATGGTATAATATAATATCACGTTCCGGGAGGTGCGAAAAATGCGTCAAGGATATATCAGAGAACCCGAAGACGTAAAATACCTTATCCTATACAGCCTCAGCCTGCTGCCCTTCACCATAACTGAGGAAGACCTGCTGGAGATCGTCCTCATCGACGATGGTTTTGGCTATTTCGAGTTTGCCGACGCCTTTCACGAACTTCTGAAGTCAGAGCACGTCTCGGCCGTTGAGACGGGCGGACATAAGGAATATCTGCTGACCCTGAAGGGCAAGGAGGTAGTCGAGCTGATGGAAGATCAGCTTCCGGCCAGCGTGTGCGACAAGGCTCAGGCCGCTGCCATCCGAGTTGTCCGCCGCATCCGCAGGGCCGACTCGATCCGAACCGAGCACCGCATGAACAGCGACGGCACATACACCACCACCCTCACCGTACGCGACAAGAATGCCGAACTGGTGTCGGTGTCGATGCTCGTCTACAGCGAGCAGCAGTGCCGCATCCTTGAAGAAAACTTCCGAAACAACGCAGAATATGTGTTCAAGAGCCTGCTTAACATGCTGCTTGACACCGATAAAAAGACCGATACGGAGGAAAGATAACCATGAAAAAGCTTCTTGCCCTTCTTTTTGCATTTATGCTGATATTTACGGCCTGCGGCCAAAGCGAAGACGAGCCTGCCGATGTGACAGACACTCCCTCGACCGAGCAGGAACAGCAGGAGGAACCTAAGGAGCCTGAAAAGGCCGAAGAGCCCGAGGAACCCGAAGAGCCCGAAGTCGACCCCGACCTCTTTGTTGCCAGCGGCAATATAAATCCCCTCACCGGCCTCTGCGACGGCATCTCCGACGAGGCTCTTACACGCAAACCGGTGGCCATCATGGTCAGCAACAGCTACGACAGCCTGCCTCAGTGGGGCATCACTCAGCCCGACATCATTTATGAGATGCTGGCAGAAGGTCGCATCACACGCCTGCTCGCCATCTTCAAAGACCCCTCCAAGATCGACCATCTTGCATCGGTACGCTCGGCAAGGCCCTATTTCATCGATATGGCCCAGAGCTATGGCGCAGTTTATATGCACTTCGGCGGCAGTGTCCCCGCCTATGATGCCATCAAGGCAAGAGGCGACCTGATCGCCCTCGACGGCATCCGCGGCGGATGGGAGGGCAGCCTTTATCACCGCGACCCCGACCGCAAGAAGAATATAGGCTATGAACACTCGGTCTACACCACCGGCGGAGATGTCGAGGCGGCTCTCGCTTCCCTTAACAAGGATCTCTCGCAGGATACACAGCCCTCGGCCTTCAATTTCAGCGAGTCTCTCACAAAGAACTCGGCAAGCGAAGGCACGCCCATGAGCAAGGTCACCGTGACCTTCTCCAGCCGCAATATGCCCTGGTTTGAATACAATGCCGAAAACGATACATATCTCCGCTATCAGTATGACGACCCTCACATGGATGCGTGGCTCGATAAGCAGATCGAGGTAAAGAACCTCTTCGTTCTGCGTATGCCTATGCGCGACCTCGGCGGCGACCTCAAGCTGGTCGAAGTCGACACCACCGGCACCGGCGAAGGCTATTACTTCTGCGGCGGCAAATATGTCCCCATCACATGGCAGAAGGATGCCTATAACGCCCCCATCACCTTCTATGACGCAAACGGCAGCGAGCTCTCGGTGGCACGCGGCCAGACCTTTATATCGGTCGTCACCGAAACCGCTTCGGTCGACATCGAATGATCCCACAGGAGGAAACCCCATGCAAAAGAAACTCATTTCCTTTCTGCTCTCCCTCTTTATGATGCTTGGCCTTATGGCCGGCTGCTCGGGCGAGCCGGAAGGCCGCAAGATCGCCATGGTCACCGACGGCAATGCCGTCAGCGACGAACACCTCAACCATTCGGTATGGCGCGCTCTTCTCGAATATGAAGAGGAAAACAAAATCGAGGTCAACTTCTATCGCCCCAACTCCTTCAACACCGACGAATACCTCATGGGTGTTGATACCCTGGTAAAAAACGGCTATGAGATCATCATCCTGCCCGGTGTTATAATGAGCGAGGCCTTTCTCAGAGCCTGCGAAAGCTATCCCAACACATGGTTTATCGGCATCGAGAGCGATGTTGAAACAGTTCCCAAAAACGGCACTGTGATCCGCTTTGACAACGGTCAGGTGGGCTATCTGGCCGGCTTTGCCGCAGCTTCCGAGCATCCCGGCCGCAGCTACGGCGGAGTCTTCTCTCTTGATTCGGCAGCCGAGAACGAGCTCATCCATTCCTTTATGGACGGAGTTGTCGGTGCCGACCCTTCTGCCTCGGTATCTGCCGAAAACTTCGTATTTGTGGGCGAAACGGTCGCCTACCCCAAAGGCCAGTTCGAAGCCTCAAAGCTTTTTGAAAACGGAGTCGATACTCTGCTTGTATGTTCCGAGCCCACCGGCCTCGGCGCTCTGGCCGAAGCAAGGCTGAGACGCCAGGCAGGCGATGATATATGGGCCGTGGGCACCGATGCCGACACCTTTGTAACAGCCACCTATGATGCTGAAAGCGACCTTTCGGCCGCCCTCACCTCGGCCCTCTGCAATTACGGCAAGGCGGCTATCGACATCGTCATGAAGCTTCAGGAGGGCGACAAAACTCCCCTTGGCACAAGCGTCCTCTTTGATCTTTCAAGCGGCTTTATCGGCATACCCGAAGAAAACCCCAACCTTTCGGAAGAAACTGTTGAAGCTGTGAAGGCTGAAGCAGAAAAGCTGCTCTCGGGCGAGATCGTTCTCGCACAGCCTAAAAACTGATGAATTATAAATACAGACCCCGGCTGCAAAGCGCTGCAGCCGGGGTTTTTTATGCTTATGAATAGAGCCTGTCTTTCTTTTTGAGATACCAGAAATATACCACACATATGATGACCGACAAAAGCGATGCCGCAGGGGCCGCAAGACCCATGTGCCAGAGGGTGACTCCTGCTGTTTTGCTGGCAAAATACGACACGGGGACACGCACCATAAAGGTAGCAACGATATTATGTGCCGCTGTGACCAGCGATTTGCCGCAGCCGCTGAAATAGGAATTGAGGTTGAATACGAAGCAGACCAGTATGCAGTCCCAGGAATAGGTCAGCAGATACTGGGCCGCAGCCTCGATGACCTCGGGATCCTTTGTAAATACAGACGCGCACAGCTCGGGGATGACCTGGGCAATCACAAACAGAACTCCCGAAACGATAAGGGAATAGATAATGCTTGTCGTCATGGTCTTCATGGCTCGCTCAGGCTTGCGTGCGCCGATATTCTGGCCGACCATCGTGGCGGTTGCTGCCGAGAACGCACCGGGAGGCAGCATGAAGAAGGATATCAACTTCTCGGTCACGCCTACAGCAGCCGAAGCAACAAGACCCATGCTGTTGATGATAGCCGTGATAATAAGGAAAGACACGCTGATAAATGCACTCTGAAGAGCCAGCGGTGTGCCCACCTTGAAGATCCATCTGAGCGAATAGCCGTCTATTCTAAGATGGCGGCGGCCAAAGTCGAACTCAAAGCCTTCTTTTTTCATATGCAGAAGAGACAGCAGGAAGCTCACGCCCTGAGCCAGCACGGTTGCCAGTGCGGCGCCTGACGCCTCCATGCCAAACATACCTACAAAGACACAGTCGGCAATGATATTGAGAACACAGGCGATAAAAATGAACCTTACCGGAGTCTTCGAATCACCTATGCCGCGGAAAATGCCGGCTGTGACGTTA
>JAFQVZ010000286.1 GCA_017407765.1 Clostridia bacterium
AAGGGAGCCTTTTCTTATATAAGTCTAAATTAGAAGTTGTAGATGGGGAATCTCTGGCACATATCTGTGACGCACTCACGGATATAGTCTGCCTTGTTCTCGAAGTCAGAAGCTGTCAGAGCGATCAGCTCGGCGATCTTGACCATCTCTTCTTCCTTGAAGCCGCGTGTTGTAACAGCGGGTGTACCAACACGGATACCACTTGTGACTGTGGGCTTCTCAGGATCGTTGGGGATGGAGTTCTTGTTAACTGTGATATAAACTTCGTCGAGTCTCTTCTCGATTGTCTTGCCTGTAATGCCGAAGTTACGTACGTCAACCAGCATGAGGTGGTTGTCTGTGCCGCCGGATACCAGCTTGAAGCCCTGCTTTACGAGATTTTCAGCCAGAACGGATGCGTTCTTGATGATCTGCTGCTGATATTCCTTGAACTCGGGCTTAAGAGCTTCACCGAAGCAAACAGCCTTAGCAGCGATTGTGTGCATCAGAGGGCCGCCCTGTGTGCCGGGGAAGATAGCCTTGTCGATCTTCTTGGCCAGCTCTTCCTTGCAGAGGATCATGCCGCCTCTGGGGCCGCGCAGTGTCTTATGTGTTGTTGTTGTGACAACGTCAGCATAAGGAACGGGATTCTGGTGGAGGCCTGCAGCAACAAGACCTGCGATATGAGCCATGTCGACCATCAGATAAGCGCCGACTTCCTTAGCGATCTGAGAGAACTTCTCAAAGTCGATAGCTCTGGGATATGCCGAGCCGCCTGCGATGATCATCTTGGGCTTGCATTCCTTAGCTGTTCTGAGGATCTCATCATAATCGAGCATCTCTGTCTCGGGATTGAGGCTGTAGGGAACGATATTGAAATAGGAACCCGACATATTTACGGGGCTGCCGTGTGTCAGGTGTCCGCCATGGTCAAGGTTCATACCCATGACTGTATCGCCGGGCTTTACCAGAGCAAAGTATACGGCCAGATTAGCCTGTGCGCCGCTGTGAGGCTGTACGTTGGCATGATCCGCACCAAAGAGCTTGCATGCTCTCTCACGAGCGATATTCTCGGCAATGTCTACCTTCTCGCAGCCGCCGTAATATCTCTTTCCGGGATAACCTTCAGCATACTTGTTTGTGAGGCAGGAGCCCATTGTCATCATGACAGCGGGGCTTACGATGTTCTCAGAAGCGATAAGCTCAATGTTGCGAACCTGACGGGCAAACTCTTCCTTAATAGCTGCGCCGATCTCGGGATCGAACTGAGAAATGAAATCCATATTCTGCTTAACCATGATTTTACCTCCGTGTATTTATATTGTTTCATTTAGCTTATTAAAAACGCTACACGCTTATTTTACACCAATATGCACTATTTGGTCAAGTACAAAGAAAAATTTTTGCACATTTATTCACAAATGACGAAATCAACTCTGCGGTCAAACTCTTCCGTAGGTACTTCGTTCAGTACAAAACATCCATAGCAAACACCGCAGGTAAACGCTCCTGTCCTTGCCATAAAACGGTCATAATATCCTCCGCCCTGCCCCAGCCTTTCACCGTTGGGAGTGAACGCAAGCGCAGGAACGACGGCAAAGTCGATCTCTTCAAACTCTACTGTCGGCAGACCTTCCGAAGGTTCAAGAATGCCATACATTCCTTCCTTTAGGTCATCCATCGAGGCTATCACAACGGCATCCATCTCGCCCTGCTCTTTGCAGCGGGGCACGACCAGCCTCTTGCCCGATGCAAAGCAATCACTGAGGATGCCGCGGGTTTCCGGCTCGCCGCCGTAAGACACAAAACAGAACACCGTATCTGCCTTCCGATATTCATCAAGCTCAAGCACCTTTTTTTCAATGGTCGAATCCCATTTTTTGCGCTCGACCGGGTCCAGCGCGCGGCGCTGTTTTCTTATCTCCTTGCGGAGAGCGGCTTTTTCTTCTTTAAGGCTCATAGTTCCACCCCAGATCGTTGTGATAGATCATCTGCTTTGTCATTCCTCCGTCAACCACGATGTCCTGGCCGGTGATGAACCCGGAGCTGGGCAGACAAAGGAAAATTATCGCGTTGACAATGTCCTGGGGAACACCCACTCTGCCCACGGGATGCTGCAGGCGGTCACCTGCGCTGTATTCCGGTTCAAAGCCTTCTTCGCCCTTGTGCCAGCCTCCTGTTTCTATCCATCCGGGAGAGACCGAGTTTACCCTTGCCTTTCCTGCAAGGCTTACACTGAGAGCATGGGTGAGCGCCGCAATACCGCCCTTGGCAGCCGTATAGCTCTCGGTGTCGGCCTGGCTCATAAGATGGCGGCTCGACGAGATATTTACTATAGACGCTCCTTCGGCAAAGTTGTCCTTGAGCAGAAGTGTCAGCATGTAAGGTGCCGTTACACCCAGGCGCAGGATATAGTTAAAATCGTCAAAAGAGCAGCCCGAAAGAATGCCCTTTCGGCTTGTGCAGGCATTATTGATAAGAAAATCGACTTTGCCTCGCTCGGCAATAACCTGCCTTGCCGCCTCG
The DNA here is from genome assembly GCA_017407765.1 of Clostridia bacterium. Taxonomy (GTDB): domain Bacteria; phylum Bacillota; class Clostridia; order Oscillospirales; family Butyricicoccaceae; genus RGIG1902. The sequence goes on from JAFQVZ010000286.1 coordinate 2,506, forward strand.
CGGAGCACTGCCTCCTCGGTTATATCGCCGCAGATAAAGTGGCAGTCGCCGCCCTTGCGTGTGATCATCTTTGCCGTTTCCATGCCGCCG
>JAFQVZ010000287.1 GCA_017407765.1 Clostridia bacterium
GTCTTCAAACACCGCTGTTTCCCAAGGCTCGAGCCCCATTGAACGGGCAGCCGCCAGAAATACATCGGGTTTTGTCTTTCCTGCTCCCACTTCTCCACAGGTGTGGATAGAATGAAACATATCAAAGACTCCGTGCTTTTTGAATCCTGCCTCCACATGATCTCTGCCGCTGGAGGTAGCGATGGTCATGGGAAGGCCCATTTCGCTCATCTCTCTAAGGCACTCATGCATATAAGGCTTGGGCTCGACCATTTTTCTGTATTTTTCCAGCATGACGGCGCTTATCCCATCAAGGATCTGGCCGGTCGTCATAGTGGGAAAATAGTTGTCGACAAGATACTGCGAACCCTCGATCAGGCTCATTTCAAACAGAATATCTTCAAGATTTTCGGCAGGCTCTTTGCCGTTTTCCCTTACAAAGTCAGAGCTGCAGGTCCTCCAGTGCCCCATCGAGTCGAGCAGCGTTCCATCCATATCAAAAATAATACCTTTGATCACTTAACCACCTCTTGTACCGGTATATTTAATTTATTCTTAGCGTATTAGTCCTCCCACATGATAAGTGCTCGGCCCCTGACCTCTATGTATGCCTCGCATTCCTCCCTCTCGTTGCTTACGCCGAGGGGGAAATCGGGAGTGATCACATGTTGCTCCAGCTCGTATTTGGCATTTTTTATGGTAACTGCCGCCTCACCGCCGTGGGCAAACACTGAAAAGACCTTTCCCTTTCCTCCGGGAATCGAAAGCGAGCAGTTTTCTATATGAGTGACATTCCAGCCGTCGCCCTTCATAACTGCTCGTCCGCCGTGGGAGGTAATAAATGCCAGCACCTGATAGTTGGCATAGGCATGGTCGATCCTGCCGCCCATGCAGCCGTAAAGAATAAAGTCGCTGTATCCGCGCTTAAATCCTTCACGCACAGCCAGCATAACGTCGGTGTCATCCTTCTCGGGAAGATGATAGAGCACCTCGAAGCCCTCGGGCACATAACCCAGCGAGTCGAAGTCGCCCACCACCATGTCGGGCCTTCTGCCGCCCATGTTGGCAAAGCCGCCATCACAGGCCATGACGAAATCGGCGCTTTGGAACTCCATCCCGCCGTTATCCCGCGAACCTATGATGACACATCTGCCCATATTTCTGCCTTCCATATATTTCACCTGCCGGTTTTCCTGTATTTTCTGATTTTTCTTGATTTTCCCTGGTATATGCCTTCGCCGCAGAACCGAAGCTCGAAGCCGCATCCCTCAAGCACCCTGCACGAGCCGATGTTTTCCTCAAGACATATTCCCCACAGCTCGTCTATACCCAGCCGATCTGTTATAAAGGGGATGAACATCGCAAGGCCCTTGCGGGCATACCCTCTTCCACGAAAACTCTCGCCGATGTGAAAGCCGATCTCCCAACTGCCATCCCTGAGCATAACAGCCTCGACATGGCCTATGAGCCTGCCGGTGTCTCTCTCGACGAGAGCATAGACCTGAGGCGAAAGTCCGCTGCGGTATCTTTCAATAAACAGCTCTATCGCCGCCCTCGCGTCGGCCTCGGTCTCGAAAACCTCGTCGGGAAGAAAGGCGCGGTTCTGCTCGTTTTTCGAAAGTTCGCTCAAATCCTTCGCCATCCAGAGGTCAAACTTTTTTATCTCGAGCTCCGCCATCATATCACCTTAAAGAGAATGGTCAGCACGCCCATGATTAGGGGCTGATGGACCATATAGACCTCAAGCGAATGCCTGCCCAGCCATGTGAGGATGGGCAGCTCCCTGCCTTCCGGCACTCTTGTTCCGATAATGCCATGAAGGAAATATCCCGCTGCGAAGAGGAATATCCACGGAACTATGGGGAAATAGTCGGTGGAATGAAAACCTGCGAAGGGAAATCCCAACCACGCCGAGATCCAGCCGCTGTATAGAAAATCAGGCAGCGGGAAGGTCACGCTTCCCAGGCCGAGATAGCCGTCCTTGGCAAATCGTGTGGCCAGAAACAGCATTATCGACAAAACAAGGCCCATTTCTTTGGGCAGCCTGTCGAGGAAAGGCCTTATAAGGCTTATTATCACCATGGCTGCGCCGGTGAGGGTGAGAACGCCAAACCAGTTGGGTGTCGATGGCGAGAACAGCTTCATCACAAGGCTTATCACCCAGCCGCAGCCGAAAACGATCGCTCCGCGTTTTACTCCATTTCTTCCCAGCGGCAGGCAGAAGCCCGAAAGAGCAATGAAGGTGCAGCAGATGAGCTGCTGCCATATAAAAGCACCCATTCCGCGATACCATGGCATATTTACCCCAAAGAGATAAACAATGTCCCATAAAGCATGGTAGGCCATCATATTGATAAGAGCAAAGCCCCTTATGTTGTCAAGCGTGTATATTCTTGGTTTTTTCATCATTATCACCGATTTTATCTCTCAGTCCAACTATAGAATATTTTATCGGTATGAAGTTCTGCTTCACACTCCATATGATAAGGCGGTGTGTCGAACCATACATATCCCTTAAAAAGTATATGCTGATAGCTTCGGTAGCTGGTCACAAATTCAAACTCAAATGCACCGTCATTCACTGCCGACATGAAATTATCGGACCAGTCTTCACGCACCACTTTTCCCGATGGCTCTTCTCTGTATATGTATACCGTAATTCCATCGATTTCTTCATCAAGTATATGGCAATGCATTTCCGCTTTCCCTGTTTGTTCGGCTTCTCTGCCGCTTAAACGATAAAATCCGTTCGGGAATTCAAACACCATGATATTATCGTCATATCTGATGCGATTTGTTCTGCAGTCATGCAGGCCTATCATTTCGTTCTCTTCGATCATATAATCATGCATTTGTAGTCACCATCAGGTTGTTATTGACTTTACTTTATCATATTTTGATGTCCCGTTCAATGTATTAGCTTGCCTGGCCAAATGTAAAAGAGAGAACCACCTTATACTCTTGCTATTTCGCCCGAAATATGTCATTATA
>JAFQVZ010000288.1 GCA_017407765.1 Clostridia bacterium
ATCGGCACCATTTCGCAGGAGAAATTTTTCCTGCATTTCTTTTGATGCTCTGGCTATGATTTTTCTTGCACCAAGTTCTTTCAGAAGATATGTAGTTTCCAGTGAGTTTTGAAAATTATCGCCAATCGCTACAATACAGGCATCGTAGTTTCCAACGCCAAGAGAAGCAAGAAATTCTTCGTTTGTGCTGTCACCGATCTGCGCATTTGTTACAAAGGGCAGCAGCGCATTCACACGTTCTTCATTGTGATCAATAGCCATCACCTGATGGTTCAAAGTATTCAACTTTAGGGCAATGTGTCTGCCAAAACGGCCAAGCCCAATTAACAATATGGATTTCATAGTAGACGCCTCCTTAACCAACTGTTATCTTTTCCTGCGGCAGTCGTGCCGTATTTCCTTGATGCCCTGAGAGTGCCGAGAAGATCAGTGTAAGTCCTCCCACTCTGCCAATATACATTAAGACAATGAGAATGATCTGAGATACGGTTCCGAGAGTCGGTGTAATGCCGAGAGTTAAGCCAACCGTTCCAATTGCCGAGGCTGTTTCATACAAACAGGTAAGCAGCGGAATCCCTTCAATATGACTGATCAAGAACCCTCCCGCCAGAAACAGAATGACATACATCATCAGAATTGTTGCTGCATTTCGAATCGCATTATCGTTCACTCTGCGCCCGAAAAAGTGTGTATGCTCCCTGCGTCTGAATACGGAGATCGCAGTAGAAAACAAGACAGCGAGTGTTGTGGTTTTCATGCCGCCTGCCGTTGATCCGGGAGAGCCGCCGATGAGCATCAACATAATAGTGATCGCTGTACCGGTTTCGCTGAACTGGGTCAAATCTGCGGTGTTGAAGCCCGCAGTCCTCGGCGTAACAGACTGAAAAAGGGAACTGCATATACGCTCGCCCATCGGATTGAACTCAAGTTCAAAGAAGAAAAAGTAGAGAGCAGGAAGTATGATCAGCAGTGCCGTAGTTATCAGGATAACTTTACTCTGCATCCTGTATTTTCGGACATGATGCTTATTTATCTTAATGTCATCCCACGTCATGAATCCAATACCGCCGATTACGATCAACGACATGATCACAAAATTGATGACCGGATTATCTACAAAATATGTAAGAGAGGAATATGGAGTTTTTACACCCATCAAATCAAATCCGGCATTGCAAAACGCCGAAATAGAGTGGAATACGGCATACCATATTCCTTTCAGCAAACCAAACTCCTTACAGAATGTTGGAGCCATGATAACCGCACCAAGAAGTTCGAATATGACCGTCATTTTGATGATAAAGCCGGTCAGCCGGACGATCCCGCCTACTTTATGGGCGGATATGGCTTCCTGCATGGTGCTACGCTGCTTCAGGCTGATTTGTTTTCCTGAGAATAATGAAACTGAAATCGCAACGGTGACAACACCCATGCCACCGATTTGAATCAGCGCAATGATCACTGCCTGCCCGAATGCGCTCCAATAGGTTGCCGTATCCTGCACGATCAGTCCGGTAACACAGACAGCGGATGTTGCAGTAAACAAGGCGTCTGAAAAAATTGCACCGCTGCCGTCCTGCGTAGATATTGGCAGCATCAACAGCAAGCTGCCGATCAGAATCAAAGCGGCAAAACCAAGGATAATAATTTGAGATGAAGATAATTGCTTTCCGATTCGTATCATATCTTTACCCCCACCGTAAATTTTCTACAATTATTATCGCATGAAGCACATGAAGTGTGTGTTAGCGTCATTTTCACGGCATTAAATTTGTATTAAGACAAAAAGCTATATAAAAAAGGCGATACCCGGTTGTGAAAACCAAGTATCGCCAATTTTTTTGTCGCACTCCTGTATGGCAGCTGCCCTATGCCAGTAATGTTCTTATACTGTATTATCGGAAACTACCCCTCGGGGAAGCTTTTTTATTCTTCGTTGTCTTCTTTTTCAAAAACAAGTGATAATTCGTTTATTGAACCGTCCGCCTGGCATAAAAGAGGGATACCGAAAAAAAGTAAAATAGTCTATTGACTTAAACCTTACTTCAAGTGCTAAGCTTTTTTATATAAACCAAAAGGTAATCAGATTTAAGGAGGCTACACTATGGCTATGGAATATCGTAAACTTCCCAAAGGCGAAGAAAAACTCAGTGTAATTGGCCTCGGCACCAGCTTTATGCACCTGCTGAGCCAGAAAGAGATCGCCAACACCATCAACACCGCTCTTGACGGCGGCATCAATGTCATCGACTTTCTCTCCCACCGCGGTCAGGCCATCGAAGGTATGGCTGCCGTCCTGCGCGAACGCGGCAAGGACGTATTCCTCCAGCATCACTTCGGCGTTCATTTCCCCGACGACCAGTATACCAAGCTCTATGACCTCGATGCCATCAAGCGCACCATCGAGACCGATCTGAAGTTGCTGGACCGCGATTATATCAATGCTGCCCTCTTCTCCAACATCGACAATGAAGAGGAATATGGCCGCATGACCAAGGAAGGCGGCATCTGGGACTATATGCAGGAGCTCAAGAAGGCCGGCGTCGTACGTCACTTCGGCTTTGCCTCCCACGACATCTCGATGTGCAACAAGCTGCTGGACATCGGCGGCTTTGATATGTTCATGCTCAGCCAGAATGCAGCAGCCGACTTCTCGCCCGAAGGCGGCAAGCTTATCCTTCATTCCGACCGCCAGCAGCTCTTCCAGCGCTGCCAGAAGGAAGGCGTTGGCATCACCTGCATGAAGTCGTTCTTCGGAGGCAAGCTGCTGGATGCCGAGCTCTCGCCTTTTGGCGTTGCCCTCAGCCCCTATCAGTGCATCAAGTATAACCTCGACCGCCCCGCTATCATGTCCTGCCTCATCGGTGTTCAGAACGAGGCCCATGTCCGCGACCTGCTGGGTTATTTCGAGGCAAGCGAAGAACAAAAGGACTATTCGGTCCTCGGCAAGCTGGAGATGGAGAACATCACCAACACCTGCATCTACTGCAACCACTGCCAGCCCTGCCCCGCCGGAATCGATATTGCTGCGGTAAATATGTATAAGGACCTTGCGCAGATCGGCGACACCGATGCCATCGACCATTACCGCGGCCTCTCGGCTCACGCAGGCGACTGCATCGGCTGCCGCGCGTGCGAGGCTCGCTGCCCCTTCCACCTGAGCCCCTTTGTAAAGATGCAGGAGGCTAAGGAGTTCTTCAAGTATTAACATTTCCTATCATTTTCATATATCCCTCTCTTAAATGGAAAATGCAGAGCCAACAGGCTCTGCATTTTTCTGTTATTTACTTAAAACTTGCTCTGAGCTCGCCGTTTTCGGCATCGATCACAATGGTGCTGCCGGGTGCAGGGTCTTCTTTAATGATAAGCCTTGCACAAAGGGTCTCGACATGATGCTGGATATATCTCTTAAGAGGTCTTGCGCCAAAGACGGGGTCGTAGCCGCCATCGATAATGGCGGTTTTCGCTGCCTCGGTGACCTCGATTGAAAGCTGCCTGTCGTCAAGCCTCTTTCTGAGCGACTCGAGCATGAGCTCGACAATGCCTGTGATCTGTGCCTTGCTGAGGGGCGTATAGAAGACGGTCTCGTCGATACGGTTGAGGAACTC
>JAFQVZ010000289.1 GCA_017407765.1 Clostridia bacterium
GTACACCGGCCTCCAGCAGCTGCTTCATAGAAATTACCGACATTTTAATGTCCTCCTTTTGGTTTTTCCTCCACTGCGATCATTCCCCCCGACGGCCGGCGCTTGCCGACACCTGCAAGAGAGTTCCGCAATGTGTGTTATAGTTTGGTCTATGTCCAAACATTAGCCTATGTATCATATCACAACCAATGCCCGGATGCAAGATGTTTTTTACCAAATTTCATGCCTGAAATCTATCTGATTCAGGAGTTTTTGCTGTTTTTTTGCTATTGCTATGGCATCACGCCATTCCACTGCTTCGAATCTGACCGGATCTCCGGCTTTTTTCTGGCCGAGCAGCGGCAGGTCAGCCGAAATAACCGTGGCTATCTTGGAATATCCTCCGGTGGTCTGTCTGTCGGCCATCATGATTATCGGCTTGCCCGAAGGCACCTGAACAGCGCCCATGACAATGCCGTCGGAAATGATGTTGCCGTCACAGCCCTTCTGGTACTCGATCTCTCGCCCCTCAAGGCGATAGCCCATACGGTCGTTCTCATCGGTCACCTTATATTCGCTTTCAAGGAAGGTCTCGATGCCTCGCTGAGAAAACCTCTCCAGCTGAGGGCCCAGGACTACCCTTACCGCTCTGTCTTCATGGGGGTATCTGAGCAGCTTCTCATCTATCTTTCGTGCCGACATAAAGGGCAGCCAGCCGACCGTGCTTCCCGTTTTGAGAACATCGTCTTTTTTAAGCCTTCTTCCCTCATAACCTCCAAAGCCGCCTTTAATATATGTAGACCTGCTTCCCAGCACCTCGGGCACCACGAATCCGCCGGCTACCGCAAGGTAGGCCCTCGAACCGCTTCTTGCAGCGCCAATGCTGAGCACACTTCCCGGCAGCGCCGTATAGGCCCGTCCGTTTTCGATCTCCATTCCGTCGAGCTTTGCATCAAACTCGCCGCCGCAGATGGCAAATACACATCGGTCGGAAAACTCCAGCGCAGGCCCAAGGAAGGTTATCTCCAGTGCCGCTTCATCCTGCTCGTTATCGACAAGGATATTGGCCAGGGCAAGCGACCAGAGGTCCATGGCCCCGCACACCGGCACACCGAACTGCTGATAGCCGTATCGTCCGCCGTCCTGCACCGTTGTCAGCAGGCCGGGAGAAATGACCTTGATCATTCTTTCACCATCCTCTCATATTCCTCTTCGCTGATAGGTCTGAACACAACCTTCTGCCCCGCTCTGAGCAGGAATGGATCGGGCCGGTCCATATCAAAAAGCTTGAGAGGCGTTCGGCCTATAAGCTGCCAGCCGCCGGGCGACTGGATGGGATAAACACCTGTCTGCGCTCCCGCGATCCCTACCGAACCTGCCGGAATGGCAGTTCTGGGCGTCTTGAGCCTTGGAGTCGCAATGGTTTCGTCCATGCCTCCCATGTAAGGAAAACCGGGAGTGAATCCCAGCATGTATATAAGATATTCCCTGCCGCTGTGCCTTGCAATGACCTCTTCGCGGCTCAGGCCGGTGTGCTGACACACATTGTCGATATCAGGGCCGTATTCTCCGCCGTAAACAACGGGGATGACCACCGTTTCACCTTCCGCCTGTGCCTCTCCGCCTCTGCCGTCAAGGATCTTTTCTACCGAATCAACCAGCACCTCTGCATCCAGCACCATGGGGTCAAAATGTATGGTCACGGCGCTGTAGGTGGGGACTATCTCAATAACGCCGCTCATGTTAAGCTCGGAAAAACGCGCTGTGAAGCCGCACACATCGGCATTGACCTCGGGAGATATCTTCTGTTCAAAAACTACGGTGACAGCGCGGTCGCCGCAGAATCTGATCTCACCTTTCATGCCCCCATCACCTTTCTCATATTAGCCGCTTCAACCCCCGCCTCTGCGAGAGCGCTGCGGATCTGCTTTACAAACTCGATGGCCGCTTTATTGTCGCCATGTACGCATACCGACTTGCAGCCCAGCTTAAGGATGCCGCCTGTGTAGGTCTCTACCTCGCCCTTAGAGATCATTCTGATCACTCTCTCACAAGCAAGGGCGCTGTCGTGGATGACCGAGCCTTCCAGCTTGCGGTTGACAAGGCTGCCGTCATCGTTATAAGCACGGTCGGCAAAGAACTCGCTGACATATCCAATGCCCACCTCGGCTGCCGCCTCTTCCATCTTACTGTCGGGAAGGCCGAGCAGGAGCATCTGGCTGTCAAAGTCCTTTACGGCGCGCGCAAGACCGAGAGCCATAGACATATCCTTGCCGGCCATATTATAAAGAGCGCCGTGGGCCTTAAGATGCTGCATCTCACCTCCGCAGCTCTTTACAAAAGCATAGAGTGCTCCCAGCTGATATTTTACGTATGCATAGACCTCGTCCTGCGAAAGCTTCATTTCGCGGCGGCCAAAGCCCATAAGATCGGGAAAACTGGGATGAGCGCCGATGGCTGTGCCGTTTTTCACCGCCATCTTAACCGTTTTTTCCATTACGATGGGGTCGCCCGCATGATAACCGCAGGCAATATTTACCGAAGTGACATGAGGTATGACATCTTCGTCCATTCCCAGAGTATAAGTGCCAAAACTTTCACCAAGATCGCAGTTAAGGTCAATTCGCAGGATTTCAGACATAATATAGCTCCTCCTTACAGGTTCTGTGTTTTATATACGCGTAGTTATCCCACACTTATTTATTATAGTATATCATCATATCGACAAAATCAAAAGTCTTTAAATACAAAAAGGAGCCTATTCGGCTCCTTTTTGTGTATCGGGAAGAATCTTGTGTTTTCTTGACCTTACAAGAATTATATCTTCCCCTATCTTCTCGATATGCTCCCACGGGATCACCTTATCATCTTCCCTGCCCAAAAGGCCAAACCGCCTCAGCCTTCCCGGGATAACAGCCGACCTGACCTGTCCGCTTTCGATGTCTATTTCAACATCACTTATATACCCCAGCCGCGAGCCGTCAGAAAGATCGATGACTTCTTTATATCCAAACTCATATATCCTGCAGATACCTTTCATAGAAAAACCCTCCCTGATGATATCTATTCACCGGGAGGGCATCGTATGATATTTATTTAAGCTCGGCTGCAAGTATATATTTTGCAAGGCTTCTGCCAAGGAATATGCAGCATACAACAGCGATTATCGAGCTGGGCAGCATATAGCTTCCGTTATAAAGAATAGAATATATCGTTGTCGATTCCATCTCCAGTCCCATGAATATGGGAGGCATATATTCTTTATATATTGTAACACCGCTTATAAAATGGATAATAAAACGCGCAAAACATCCGATAAGCGCCGAAAGCCATGTGAGCTGAGGCTTGTTTTTAACGATCCCGGCAAAGCCGACAAACATATATGCCAGTGAATAATCAAGAAGCATCGACTGCCAGTTTACCGCAACTCCGCCCGAGAGAAAAAACTTGACTGTTCCGAAAACAAAACCGGCCATAAGCCCGGGCGCCGTGCCCCAGCGCACCGAATATATGATTATAGGTACCATAACAAAATCGATAGATCCGCCATACATCAGCCCGATAGGGATCTCGATAAAACTCAGCACATAGGCCATGGCTGCCACCAATGCGCCTTCCGACAGCATTCTGACTCGGTTCTTCCGTGTGTTCATTTTGTTTTCTCCTTTCTCATTCCCTGTACCCTTTGGCAATAAGAAAGGCCGCAGGATAAACCTGCGGCCAAAACAGCTATAACTTTGCTTACAGCTTCCTACGCCGGCATTATCCGGATCAGGTTGAGGGTCCCGGGACTATATCCCGATCTCAGCCGACCAATGTCAGCCCCCCTGTGTTTTATTTTACTTTTTGATAATACTACCAATAAAATGATTTGTCAACAGCCGTAATTACTGCTGAGCCATCATGCTGTTATAGAGCCTTTCTTCAAGCTCCTTTGCAGCATTGTGTCCCATCTTCTTGTGACGGTGATTCATAGCTGCGACCTCGATGATAACGGCGAGGTTACGGCCGGGACGGACAGGTATCGTCAGCGAAGGAACATTGATTCCCATGATCTCGGTGTAGCTGTCTTCCAGGCCCATACGGTCATAAACCTTATTATCGTCCCATCTCTCAAGGTTAATGACCAGCTCGATCTTCTCGGTGGGCTTAACTGCCGACATACCGAACAGACGGCGAACATCAACGATGCCGATGCCGCGCATCTCCATCAGATAACGGATCATCTCGGGTGCCGAACCGACAAGGCTCTTTGCCGAAACCTTCTTGATCTCAACAGCATCATCGGCAACAAGACGGTGGCCGCGCTTGAGGAGCTCGATAGCGGTCTCGCTCTTACCTACGCCGCTGTCGCCCACAAGGAAGATACCTTCGCCGTATACTTCAAGAAGGACGCCGTGGCGTGTGATGCAGGGCGCCAGATGAACGTTGAGCGACGAGATCATCGATGCGATCAGAGGCGAAGCATGCTCCTGAGACTTTGCGACCGTAACGCCGTATTTTTCAGCGCTGCGGATGCAGGGCGCATGGATATTACTGTCTACCGACAGGATCATCAGAGGAACACCGCGGGAGAAGATCTCGTCGAACATCTTTTCCTGCTTTTCTTCGGTGAACTGGTTGATATACAAAGACTCCATCTCACCGATGACCTGAATACGGTCGTTATTGAAGCCTTCAAAAAAACCGGCAAGCTGAAGGCCGGGGCGATTTACACTGGGGCTGCTGATCTCTCTTTCAAGATATCCGTCAGGACCGTAAAGTACCTCGAGCTTAAACTCGCGGAGAACTTCGTGCATCATAATATTATTTCTGAACTCTGCCATAGGTCGCACTCCTTGGTTGATCGTCTGTTTTTAATAATTATAATATTGTTATTATATACCATGCCACTTCAAAATGCAATGAATTAGAAGCCTCAAAACTTTTTTATCTTCAAAGAAGAAAACTCTTTACATTTCGAAAAAAACATAGTATCATAACGATTACGGCTTGAAGTTTACTGCTGTTTCAACAAGCCGGGACCATTGGCCAAAGCTCAATAAAAAACTTTGAAAAACTCGATAAATTATTTAAATTTTTCTCTTGCTTTATGAGACCGGTTGTGGTATTATATCTTTTGTTATGTAATCAATTATAAGGAGGTGCAGAGAAATGGCAAAGTGTGATATCTGTAACAAGGGCGTTACCTTCGGCATCAAGGTTTCCCACTCTCACAGAAGAACAAACAGACCCTGGAAGCCTAACGTAAAGCGTGTAAAGGCTATCGTAAACGGCACTCCCACTCACGTTAATGTTTGTACTCGCTGCCTGCGCTCGGGTAAGGTTACAAGAGCTATCTAACTTCTCTTGCCCTACCTTTCGGATTTATCTGAATAAAAGCACAATTATCCCGTCCGATGATTCGGCCGGGATTTTTTGTTTTCCCTTCCCTGCCGCACGAAAAAAGCCATCCCGGATAAAACCGGGATGGCTTTTGGTTTATTAAGATATTATTTCCAGAACTCGCTCTTGCCTGCGCGGGCAAAAAGCTCGGTTACTGTCTGCCCGAGTGTCTTACCCTCAAAAAGCAGGCCGTACATAGCCTCAGACAGAGGCAGCTCGATGCCGCTTCCCTGTGCAAGATGATGCACCGCTTCGGTTGCAAAATAGCCCTCGACAACAGCGCCTACCTTCTTTACCGCCTCATCAGGCTTCTCGCCTGCGCCGATCATAAGTCCGGCACGGCGGTTGCGCGAATGATTGGATGTGCAGGTAACGATCAGGTCGCCTACGCCCGAAAGCCCGCCGAAGGTTTCCTTCTGGCCGCCAAGATATTCGCCAAAGCGCGACATTTCGGCAATTCCTCGTGTCATAAGCATGGCCTTTGTGTTATCGCCATAGCCTGCGCCGTCGCTGATGCCGACCGCCAGCGCCATGATATTTTTCATAGCACCGCCAAGCTCTGCGCCTACAATGTCGGTGTGGGTATATACGCGGAAGAAGCCGTTCATGAAAGCAGCCTGAACTTCTTTTGCCGCCTCAACGTCTTCCGAAGCCGCGACGATAGCGGTGGGAACCCCTCTCGAGACCTCCTCGGCATGGGAGGGGCCGGTAAGAGCAACTATCCTGCCCTTCTCACCCAGTGCCTTGCGGAGGCTGTCGCTGAGCAGGCAATAGCCGTTGGACTTATCAAAGCCCTTGGACAGCAGAACCACAACCGTGTCCTCTGCAATATGCTCCTTGAGCTTGAGTGCTGTGGAATACACCGCAAAGGAAGGTACTGCAACAACAACGATGCCGCAGCCCTGAGCGCAGGACATATCCATCGTAAACCCGATATTCTCGCTGAGTTTTATGCCGGGCAGCAGCTTCTCATTGCCGCGTGTTTCGGTCAGGAGATTATATTCGTCCTCGAGGAAACACCAGACACTTACATCGTGACCGTTGCTCTCGAGCAGACTGCTTACGGCCAGACCCCAGCCGCCGCATCCGATGACAGATATTTTCATTTTACTTGCCTTTCTTTCCGAAGCGCGATTCGGTGCCATTCATCAGGCGCTTGATGTTGCTTCTGTGCAGATAGATAATAAAAATACATACATATACGGCAAAGAACATATATGCCGTACCCAACGCCGTGCCCATGACGCCCCTGTAGAAAAACCATGTAACAAAGGGAAAACTGAGCGCGACAATGATAGTAGAGATGGAAACTATTCTCGTGGAGAACGCAAAACCAAAGAAAATCACTGCCTCCAAAAGGAATATCCTCCAATCAAGAGCCAGCATACATGCAGCCGAACATGCAGCCGCCTTGCCGCCCTTGAAGTTATAATAAATGGGGTAAGCATGTCCGATCGTGACACCGACGCCGCAGGCAACGATGGCAAAATCACCCAGAAGCAGCCTGCCGACGGCAACTGCCGCAAGAGTTTTTGCAAAGTCGATGATGATGGTCATAGCAGCCTTCTTGAGGCCGTATGTCCTCAGCATATTGGTCGTGCCCGCATTGCCGCTGCCATGGTTTCTGATGTCATCCTTATAGAAGAACCTTGAAACCGTGATCGAGCCGCTGATCGAGCCGAACATGTATCCTATCAGCGCAGAAAGTATCCACGCCCAGACCTTGGATGCATACATGACTTATTCCTTTTCTCCCCTCTGACGAACGATCATCTTGATGGGAGTGCCATGGAATCCATATACATCACGAAGCCTGTTCTCGAGGTATCTGAGATAGGAATAGTGGAACAGCTTTGCATCGTTGCAGAAACATACAAACGTAGGAGGCCTTACGCCTACCTGAGTCATATAATATACTTTAAGTCTGCGGCCCTTATCCGTAGGAGGCTGGACACGGGCAGTTGCGTCGGCCAGGATTGTGTTGAGCATACCGGTCGTAACACGCATATTATTGGAAGCATAAACTTCCTGGATCTTTGCAAAGAGATTCTCAACTCTGAGGCCGGTCTTTGCCGAGATGAACATGATGGGCGCATAGGGCATATATGCCAGCTGTGTGCGGACCTTCTTCTCGTATTCGGCCTGAGTGGATGTCTCTTTCTCGATAAGATCCCACTTGTTGATAACGATAATGACCGCCTTGCCGCTGTCGTGAGCCATACCGGCGATCTTTGTATCCTGGTCGGTGACGCCGTCCTGCGCGTCGATCATCAGAAGGCATACATCGGCACGCTCGATAGCCATTACCGCACGCATTACCGAGAACTTCTCGATCTCTTCATTTACCTTTGAATGCTTACGGATGCCGGCTGTGTCGATGAACAGATATTTATCGTCGCCTCTTGTAACAACGCTGTCGATGGCATCGCGTGTGGTGCCGGGAATATCGCTGACGATAACGCGCTCTTCACCGACGATGCGCTTGGTAAGCGAGCTTTTGCCTGCGTTGGGCTTGCCGATAAGAGCTACCTTGATCATACCCTCTTCCTCATCGGTATCGTCGGTCTCCTCGGGGAAATGCTCGAAGCATCTGTCAAGAAGGTCGCCTGTGCCGTAGCCGTGCATTGCCGAAATGCCTACGGGATCGCCCATTCCGAGATTATAGAACTCATAGAAATCGGCAGGGGGATCGCCCGGGGTGTCGAGCTTGTTTACGCAAAGCACGACAGGCTTTTTGGAACGCTGGAGCATTGCTGCAACATCGGCATCGGCCGCTGTTACGCCGGTTCTTACATCGGTTACAAGGATAACAACATCGGCATGGCTGATGGCGATATATGCCTGCTCGCGCATGAAGCGAAGGATCTCATTGTCGGTTTTGGGTTCGATACCGCCTGTATCGATGATGTCGAAGGCACGGCCTCTCCACTCGGCTCTGGCGTAGATCCTGTCGCGGGTGACGCCGGGAGTGTCTTCAACGATGGCTGCGTTCTTACGCTCGGCCAGACGGTTGAAGAGCAGAGATTTGCCAACATTAGGTCTGCCTACTATTGCCACTACGGGCCTGCTCATGGTAAACCAATCCTTTCTGTTATATAGATAAAGTGTGCAGAAGGCACACCGTTATTCGTGAACTTCTCAGACTTATATATATGATTATGCCATTTTTTCAGGGCATCGTCAATCACTTAAACAATCTAAGCAATAAAAAAGTCTCTAAAAAACAAAATAGAGAAGCGGGGATCCCCTCTTCTCTACTTTCAGTCTTAAATCAATTAAGCCTCAACAGCCTTAACTGTACGGCCATTGTATGCACCGCAAGCCTTGCAAGCTCTGTGCGAGAGTACGGGCTCACCGCACTTGGGGCACTTGGAAACATTGGGAAGGTCGAGCTTCCAATGAGCGCTGCGCCTCTTATCTCTTCTCTGTCTGGAAATTTTACCCTTAGGTACTGCCATTTCTTTTCGCCTCCTCACTATATCTTAAACGTTATTTATTGATTATAAAATTAATCGCGTTTTTTCAGCAGATCCTGCAGAACGGCAAGTCTGGGATCTACTTCTTTGCGGTTGCAGCCGCATTCACCCTCATTGAGGTCATGTCCGCACTTTACGCACAGACCCTTGCAGTCGGGCTTGCAGAGAACGACGGGATCCAGATCGAGCAGCAGCTCGGGAACAAGGATATCGTCAAGCTCTACATTATCAGTCTCGACGAAGATGATATCATCCATCTCTTCATTGTCGATCTGACGTGTAAGTATCAGGGATACATCCATGATCTTATCGTATTTTACCTCTCTGAGGCAGCGGGCACAAGCCGTTGTGACTGTGGCCTCGATGGTAGCCTCCAGGGCAAATGCTCCGTTCTTATCCTCAACCGAACCGTATACGGTGACAGGATCGACGAAGGGATACTCGCCCGAGATCTCTATTGAGCTGAGGTCTATATCGTAATCAAAATCTATTCTCTTTTCTTTAGAAGTGACAACGTCACCCAGACCAACGATCATAGATACAGTCCTCTCAAAATAATACGAATATCATTATACAAACGCGGAACACCTTTGTCAAGGATTTTCTTTGCCAAAACAAAGGCTTTTTTCTCGCCCCTTGGAATATGCTTCTCAGGCCGATATGGCTGAAGCACACTTGATTTATTATAGTGACAAGAAGCCTTTTTGTCAAGCAAAGTCGCTGCTTTGATGTTCATCTTTTCGTCGTGTGACATTCTCAAAGTCTTTTTTGTGCCTCCGGCCTACTTTATTATGGATGATAATATATCGGTTTTTAAACACATTTCTTTCATACAGCTATTTATTTTTATAAGTAAATATGCTAAAATCTGTTTATACACTATATTAATATAGGGGTTTATTGATTTTAATGAAAGAGTTTAAAATAAACAGAAACGACGCCGGCCAGCGCCTTGACAAATATCTTGCCAAGGCAGTTCCCCTTCTTCCCGGCGGACTTATGCATAAATATCTTCGCCTCAAGCGCATCAAGCTCAACGGAAAGCGTTGCGAGGCGGCCCAGAAGCTTGTTGAAGGCGATATCCTTCAGCTCTATATCAACGACGAGTTCTTTGATGCTCCCAAAGAGGATCAGGCCTTCAGATCGGCTAAAGGCGAGATCGATATCGTCTATGAAGACGAGCATATCCTGCTGGTGGACAAAAAGCCCGGCATGGTGGTACATGAAGATGAGAGTCATTCGACCGATACGCTGATAAACCGCATTCAGGCTTATCTCTTTAACAAAGGTGAATGGGATCCCGACAAGGAAAACAGCTTTGTCCCCTCTCTCTGCAACCGCATCGACCGCAATACCGGCGGCATCGTTATCGCTGCCAAGACGGCCGAGGCACTCAGGATCCTCAACGAGAAGATCAAGGTAAGAGAGATCGACAAATATTATCTCTGCCTTGTTCACGGCACTCCCAAGCCTCCCAAGGGCACCCTGAAGAACTACATTGCACGCAACACCGATGAAAAACGTGTCTATATCACAAACGGCAAAACCAAAGACTCGCTTACCGCAATAACCGATTATAAGGTCATCGCATCGGGCCGCGGCCTTTCGCTTGTCGAGTGCCTTCTGCACACCGGCAGGACCCATCAGATACGCGCTCAGATGGCTCACTTTGGCCATCCTCTCGCAGGCGACACAAAATACGGCCTGAATAAAGACAACAAAAATCTTCCCTTCAAGCATCAGGCACTTTATTCCTATAAGCTGGTGTTTACCTTCCCCACCGATGCCGGCTGCCTGAATTACCTTAAAGGGCGCACATTCAAGGTCGAAAATGTCCCCTTTGCCGATTTTATCAAATAATTTTTCAAGGGAGCAAAAACGAGAAAAACGAAGCTTTTTAAAGAAATTTCGAGCTTTCTTGTTTTTGCCCCGCATTAAGTTTGGATTTTTGCAGTTTTTTGCCTAAAACTGTTGACATTATATGCAATTTTTTGTATAGTAGTCCTGTTATTATTGTAGGAGGGTAAGATATGTCCGAAAAGCTTATCAACTTGGAAAATATCCATAAGGATTACGGTGGCAAAGTAGTTCTTGACAATATAAATTTGTACGTAAGGGACAAGGAATTCGTAACATTGCTTGGTCCTTCCGGCTGCGGCAAGACCACTACTCTGCGCATTATTGGCGGCTTTGAATCGCCCAGCGCCGGTGTGGTCTATTTTGATGGAAAAAAGATCAACGACCTGCCCGCCAATAAGCGCCAGGTAAATACGGTCTTCCAGCGCTATGCCCTTTTCCCCAACATGAACGTTTTTGACAACGTTGCATTCGGTCTCCGCATCAGCAAGGTGCCCGAGTCCGAGATCAAAGACCGCGTAATGCGTATGCTTAAGCTGGTCAGCCTGCCCGATTATGCCGAGCGCGAGGTCACTTCCCTCTCCGGCGGCGAGCAGCAGCGTATCGCCATCGCACGCGCGCTGGTAAACCATCCCCGCGTTCTTCTTCTCGACGAGCCTCTGGGCGCCCTCGACCTCAAGCTCCGCAAGGAGATGCAGCACGAACTCAAGGCTATCCAGCAGCAGGTCGGCATCACATTCGTATATGTAACCCACGATCAGGAAGAGGCCCTCACAATGAGCGATACCATCGTCATCATGAACAAGGGCAAGATCCAGCAGATCGGCACACCCGAAGATATTTATAACGAGCCCAAGAATGCCTTTGTTGCCGACTTTATCGGCGAGAGCAACATCGTCGACGGCATCATGCATCAGGACAGCCTCGTAAGCTTCTGCGGCCGCACCTTCGATTGCCTCGACGGCGGAGTTGCTCCCGACGAGCCTGTTGATGTAGTTGTTCGCCCCGAGGACTTCGAGATCGTACCTCACGAAAAGGCTCAGCTGATCGGAAGGGTCAAGTCGGTCATCTTTATGGGCGTACATTACGAGATCA